>NZ_JBQCCF010000034.1:0-145775 GCF_051962475.1 Dyella sp. | reverse complement strand
CACGACGGACGTGACCGGTGCCGTGACCCTGCCGGAAGGCGTGGAGATGGTGATGCCGGGCGACAACGTGAAGATGGTGGTGAGCCTGATCCACCCGATCGCGATGGACGAAGGCCTGCGCTTCGCGATCCGCGAAGGTGGCCGCACCGTCGGCGCCGGCGTGGTGGCCAAGGTCATCAAGTAAGGCTTGTCCTTGCCTTCCGGCGACACCCCTCGTGGCGTCGCCCGGTGGCTGGATAGCACAACGGCGGCTACGGCCGCCGTTGTGCTATCCAGCGTCAGCGGCAAGGGAAAATGGGCTGACCCTCTTTTCTTTGTCGTTAGAGCTTGCTATACTTGACGGGTTATATGGAGGGTTTGCTGCTCGTCAGTGAGCCTCCTTACCGCGAAATGAGGTGCAGGATGCGCTTCGAGTTCGCTGGCACGGAACGCCTGGGGCTATGACACGATCATCAAGGCTTGCGCCTTGTTGATCTTTGTTTTTACGCCTTTTATACTTTTCTGCTCGGCAAGTCGGTTTTCCGGCTTGCCGAACATTTTGGGCGGCCCCTGGTGGCGGCCCGCGCAAGTGGTGGCATGGGTTGTGCGGAGCGGTGAGAAGCCGTTCCGGATCACAGTTTTTGTTCTTTAGACAACAGGACACGGTTATGGCGAACCAGAAGATTCGCATTCGGCTCAAGGCGTACGATCACCGTCTGATCGACCGCTCGGCCAGCGAGATCGTCGAGACGGCCAAGCGCACTGGCGCAACGGTTCTCGGTCCGATTCCGCTCCCGACCAAGATCGAGCGCTACACCATTCTGGTGTCGCCGCACGTCGACAAGGATGCACGCGACCAGTACGAGACCCGTACGCACAAGCGTGTACTCGACATCGTTGACCCCAACGACAAGACCGTGGACGCGCTCATGAAGCTTGATCTCGCCGCTGGCGTCGATGTTCAGATCAAGCTCGGTTGAGCGATAGACAGGATACGAAGATGAGTATCGGACTGGTTGGCCGCAAGTGCGGCATGAGCCGACTCTTCACTGAGGATGGCCGCTCGATTCCGGTGACGCTGATTGAGGCGACGCCGAACCGCGTGACCCAGGTGAAGACGGAAGAGAATGATGGCTACAGCGCTGTGCAGGTTGCGGCGGGCGTGAAGCGCGCCTCGCTGCTGACCCAGCCGCTGAAGGGCCACTACGCCAAGGCGAAGGTTGAGCCGGGTCGTGGGCTGTGGGAGTTCCGCGTGTCTGCCGATGATCTCGGCAAGTACGCTGTCGGCGCCGAGATCAAGGCGGACGACGTGTTCTCCGCGGGCCAGATCGTGGACGTCGCCGGCGTGTCGAAGGGCAAGGGTTTCCAGGGCACGATCAAGCGCTGGAACTTCAAGATGGGTGACGCCACCCACGGTAACTCGCTGTCGCATCGCGCGCCGGGTTCTATCGGTCAGCGCCAGACGCCGGGTCGCGTGTTCCCGGGCAAGAAGATGTCCGGCCACATGGGTGCGGTCAACCGCACGCAGCAGGGTCTGGAAGTGGTCAAGGTCGACGCCGAGCGTCACCTGATCGCGGTGAAGGGCGCGGTGCCGGGTGCTACCGGTGGCGACGTCGTCATCCGTCCGACCACCAAGGGTTGAGGAGAGACGCCATGGAACTGAATGTCATTGGCGCCAAGCCGCTCAGCGTGTCGGACGAAGTGTTCGGCGGCGAGTACAAGCAGGCCCTGGTTCACCAGGTGGTCGTGGCCTACCAGGCCGGCGGTCGCGCGGGTACCAAGGCCCAGCTTTCGCGTGGTGAGATGTCCGGCACCACCAAGAAGTTCAAGAAGCAGAAGGGCGGCGGTGCCCGTCACGGCGACTATCGCGCCCCGATCTTCGTTGGTGGTGGTGTGACGTTTGCCGCCAAGCCGCGCAGCTTCGAGCAGAAGGTCAACCGCAAGTCGTACCGCGTGGCGATCCGCTCGATCTTGGCCGAGCTCAACCGTGCCGACCGTCTGAAGGTCGTCGAAGGCTTCGGCATCGACAGCCCGAAGACCTCCGCAATGGTCGCCAAGCTCGCCGAGCTCCAGGTGTCCGGCCGCGTGCTGCTGGTTTCCGAGGATGCCACCGAGTCGGTGTTTCTCGCCGCGCGCAACATCCCGTACGTCCACGTGCTCGATGTGCTGGCGCTCAACCCGGTCAGCCTGGTCGGTTCCGACTACGTGGTCATGACCGTCGATGCGGTGAAGAAGATCGAGGAGTGGCTGGCATGAGCAACGAACGCATTCTCAACACGCTGCGTGCCCCGCACATCTCGGAAAAGGCTGCCCGTCTGGCCGAGAGCAACCAGTACGTGTTTGTCGTCGCCCCCGAGGCAACCAAGGCCGATGTCCGCGCCGCCGTGGAGCAGATGTTCGACGTCAAGGTCGAGCAGGTGAACCTCGTCAACGCCAAGGGCAAGGTCAAGTCCTTCCGTTTCCGCACTGGCAGCCGCCAGGGCAAGCGCAAGGCCTATGTGCGCCTCGCCGATGGTCAGACCATCGATGTGTCGGCCAAGGCCTGAGCCAGGAGTTCTGTGAGATGGCACTAATTACGCACAAGCCGACCTCGCCCGGGCGTCGCGACGCAGTCAGCGTCCGCACCGAAGGTCTGCACAAGGGCGCTCCCTACGCGCCGCTGACCGAGTCGCAGTCGAAGACGGGTGGTCGCAACCATTACGGTCGCATCACCACGCGTCATCGTGGCGGCGGTCACAAGCAGCAGTACCGCATCATCGATTTCAAGCGCGACAAGGAAGGCATCGCTGGCCTCGTCGAGCGGATCGAGTATGACCCCAACCGCACCGCGCATATCGCGCTGCTGTGCTACGCCGATGGCGAGCGCCGCTACATCATCGCGCCGAAGGGCGTGGCGGTGGGTGACCGTCTGGTGTCCGGCTCCGATTCGCCGATCAAGGCCGGCAACTGCCTGCCCCTGCGCAACATCCCGGTCGGTTCGACTGTGCACTGCATCGAGATGAAGGCAGGCAAGGGTGCGCAGATCGCTCGCAGCGCCGGCGCCTCGGTGCAGCTGGTGGCTCGCGAGTCCGGTTACGCCACGCTGCGCCTGCGCTCCGGCGAGATGCGCCGCGTGCCGGTCGACTGCCGCGCCACCATCGGCGAAGTCGGCAACTCCGAGCACAGCCTCAAGAAGCTGGGCAAGGCTGGCGCCAAGCGTTGGAAGGGCATTCGTCCGACCGTCCGCGGCGTGGTCATGAACCCGGTCGACCATCCGCACGGCGGTGGTGAGGGCAAGACTTCTGGTGGTCGTCATCCGGTCAGCCCGTGGGGCACGCCGGCCAAGGGCTACAAGACCCGCAACAACAAGCGCACGCAGCAGTTCATCGTGCGTCGTCGCAAGTAACAGGAAGCCGACATGCCGCGTTCTCTGAAGAAAGGTCCGTTCGTCGACCTTCACCTTGTCAAGAAGGTGGAAGCTGCGGTTTCCGCCAACAACAAGCGCCCGATCAAGACCTGGTCGCGTCGCTCGATGATCCTGCCGGAAATGGTCGGCCTGACCATCGCCATCCACAACGGTCGCCAGCACGTGCCGGTGCTCGTCAACGAGAACATGGTCGGGCACAAGCTCGGCGAGTTCGCGGTGACTCGCACCTTCAAGGGCCATGGCGGCGATAAGAAGGGCAAGTGATGAGCACTGAAGCCAAAGCGATCCTGCGCAGCGCCCGCATCTCGGCGCAGAAGGCACGCCTGGTAGCTGACCTGGTCCGCGGTCTCCCCGTGGGTCGCTCCAGCGACGTGCTCCAGTTCACCAACAAGAAGGCCGCACACCTCGTTCGCAAGGTGCTGCTGTCGGCCGTCGCCAATGCCGAGAACAACCTCGGCGCTGACGTGGACGAGCTGAAGGTCTCGCGCATCTTCGTGGACGAGGGTCCGGCGATGAAGCGCATGTACGCCCGCGCCAAAGGCCGCGGTTCGCGCATCCTGAAGCGCACCAGCCACATCACTGTGGTCGTTGGCAACTGACTGAGGGTATAGACGATGGGTCATAAAGTTCATCCCACCGGTATCCGCCTCGGCATCGCCAAGGACTGGAACTCGAAGTGGTACGCAAACAAGGCTGACTACGCCAAGTATCTGGTCGCCGACCTCAAGGTCCGCGACATGCTTCGCAAGAAGCTGGCGCAGGCCGGCATCTCGAAGATCCAGATCGAGCGCCCGGCCAAGACCGCCCGCGTGACGATCCACAGCGCCCGTCCGGGCGTGGTGATCGGCAAGAAGGGTGAGGACATCGAGAAGCTGCGCAAGGAAGTCAGCCAGATGATGGGCGTCCCGACGCACATCAACGTGAACGAGGTCCGCAAGCCGGAGCTCGACGCGCAGCTGGTGGCCGAGTCGATCGCGCAGCAGCTCGAGCGTCGCATCATGTTCCGCCGCGCCATGAAGCGTGCGGTCGGAAACGCAATGCGCCTGGGCGCCCTGGGTGTGAAGATCAACGTTTCGGGCCGTCTGAACGGTGCCGAGATCGCCCGCTCCGAGTGGAGCCGTGAGGGTCGCGTGCCGCTGCACACGCTGCGTGCGGACATCGACTACGGCACCGCCGAAGCGAAGACCACCTACGGCATCATCGGCATCAAGGTGTGGATCTACAAGGGCGAAATCTTCGATATGGCGCAGATCGGCCAGGAGTCGAAGGAAGAGCAGTCGCAGCCGCGCCGCGAAGGTGGCGAGGGTCGTCGTGAGCCACGTCGCGAAGCCGGTGACGGCCGTCGCGAGCGGTCGGCGAAGTAAGGAGAGTTGCCATGTTGCAACCCAAGCGAACCAAATTCCGCAAGCAGTTCAAGGGCCGCAATGACGGCCTGGCTTTCAGCTCCAACCTCGTCAGCTTCGGCGAGTACGGCCTGAAGGCGACCACGCACGGCGCCCTCACTGCCCGTCAGATCGAGGCGGCCCGTCGTTGCATCACGCGTTTCGTGAAGCGCGGCGGCAAGCTCTGGATCCGCGTGTTCCCGGACAAGCCGATCACCAAGAAGCCGATCGAAGTCCGCATGGGCGCGGGCAAGGGCGGCGTCGAGCTGTGGGTCGCGCCGATCCAGCCTGGCCGCATGCTCTATGAAATCGAGGGTGTCGACGAGCCGACGGCACGCGAGGCGTTTCGCCTGGCCGCCGCCAAGCTCTCGGTGCAAACCCAGTTTGTCAGCCGGGCGGTGATGTGATGGCTATCAAAGATATCAACAACAAGTCGGTCGAAGAGCTGAACCAGCATCTGCTGGACCTTCGCAAGGAGCAGTTCAATCTGCGCATGCAGAAGGGCACCGGCCAGCTCAGCCAGCCGCACCAGCTGCGCCGCGTTCGGCGCGACATCGCCCGCACGAAGTTCGTGCTCGGCGGCAAGAAGTAAGGGACGGCGGACATGAGCGACAATCAGAAACAGGCACGCACCCTGCAGGGTCGCGTGGTCAGCAACAAGATGGACAAGACGGTCACGGTGCTGGTCGAGCGCCAGGTGCAGCACGGCCTGCTCGGCAAGATCATCCGCCGCTCCACCAAGCTTCATGCCCAGGATGACCTGGGTGCGAACGAGGGCGACGTGGTGCGCATTGCGGAATGCCGCCCGCTGTCCAAGACCAAACATCACCGCGTGGTTGAAATCCTCACGCGCGCCAACGTCTAAGGGGAGGGTGCAGACATGATCCAGATGCAAAGCACGCTTTCCGCAGCGGACAACAGCGGCGCCAAGGAGCTGATGTGCATCAAGGTGCTGGGCGGCTCCAAGCGCCGCTACGCAGCCATCGGTGACGTGATCAAGGTCACCGTGAAGGATGCCATCCCGCGCGGCAAGGTGAAGAAGGGCGAGGTGTACAACGCCGTGGTCGTTCGCACCGCCAAGGGTGTGCGTCGTCCCGATGGCTCGCTGATCCGTTTCGACGGCAACGCGGCTGTCCTCCTCAACAACAAGCTCGAGCCGATCGGCACCCGTATCTTCGGGCCGGTTACCCGCGAGCTGCGCAGCGAGAAGTTCATGAAGATCGTCTCGCTCGCGCCCGAAGTGCTCTGAGCGGAGTAATAACCATGAACCGTATCCGCAAGGGTGATCAGGTCCTCGTGATCACCGGCAAGAACAAAGGCCAGCGCGGCGATGTGCTGCGCGTCGATGGCGATCGCGTTTTCGTCGCCAACGTGAATCTGGTCAAGCGCCACACCAAGGCGAACCCGCAGGCCAACCAGCCCGGCGGCATCGTCGAGCGTGAGGCCTCGATCCATCTCTCCAATGTGCAGCTGTTCAACCCCGCCACGAACAAGGGTGAACGCGTTGGCACCAAGACGCTCGAAGATGGGCGCAAGGTCCGCGTGTTCCGTTCGAGTGGCGAGGTCGTGGACGCGTAAGGAACACGATCATGACGCGCCTTGAAAAATTTTATAAAGAGCAGGTAATCACCAAGCTCACCGAGAAGTTCGGCTATGAGAACGTGATGCAGGTTCCCCGCATCACCAAGATCACGCTGAACATGGGTGTGGGTGAGGCGGCGGGCAACAAGAAAGTGCTCGAGAACGCCGTTGCCGACATGGCCAAGATTGCCGGTCAGAAGCCGATCACGACCAAGGCGCGCGTTTCCGTGGCCTCGTTCAAGATCCGCGACGGTTGGCCGATCGGCTGCAAGGTGACCCTGCGCCGCGCCCAGATGTGGGAGTTCCTCGACCGCCTGATCAACATCTCGCTGCCCCGCGTCCGCGACTTCCGCGGCGTGTCGGGTCGCGCCTTCGACGGCCGTGGCAACTACAACTTCGGCGTGAAGGAACAGATCATCTTCCCCGAAATCGACTTCGACCAGATCGACGCGATGCGTGGCATGGACATCTCCATCACCACCACCGCCAAGACCGACGCCGAAGCCAAGGCGCTGCTGGAAGCTTTCAGCTTCCCGTTCCGCAACTGATACGCGAGAGATAACCCATGGCAAAGACCTCGATGGTCAACCGCGATCTGAAGCGGACCAAGCTCGTCCAGAAGTACGCCGCCAAGCGCGCCGAACTGAAGGCGGTCGTGCTGAGCCCCAGCGCCTCGTACGACGAGAAGATGGACGCCCAGACCAAGTTGCAGAAGCTGCCGCGTGACGCGAGCCCGGTTCGTCAGCGCACGCGCTGCGCGCTGTCGGGTCGTCCGCGCGCCGTGTACAAGAAGTTCGGCCTCGGCCGCAACAAGCTGCGTGAAGCGACCATGCGCGGTGACGTGCCGGGTCTGCGCAAGGCCAGCTGGTAATACCTGATCGGATGACTGCGGCGGGCTAGTTCCTCGCTGCAGTCCATCCAGCAGGCGGGACACCTCGCCTGTTGACGCTACGGCGCCTCGATATTCGCAAAAGCCGGAAAAGGCTGCTACACTTGTCGGTCTGCGCAACGCAGGCTGCTTCGCTGCAGCTCACAATCTAGAATTGATTTCCGGTTTTATCGGATATCGGTGCACTCTGAAGGATGTTTTCATGAGCATGACTGATCCCATCGCCGATCTGTTTACGCGTGTGCGCAATGCCCAGCTGTCGGGCAAGCAGGCCGTAAGCATGCCGTCGTCGAAGCTGAAGGTGGCGATCGCCAACCTTCTCAAGAACGAGGGCTACATCCTCGACGCCAAGACTTCCGACCAGGAAGGCAAGCCGGTGCTCGAGATCAAGCTCAAGTATTTCGAAGGCCGCCCGGCCATCGAGACCATTTCCCGAGTCAGCCGCTCCGGCCTGCGCGTCTATCGCGGCAAGGACGAGTTGCCGAAAGTGCTCGGTGGCCTCGGTATCTCGATCATTTCGACTTCCGCCGGTCTGCTGACCGACGCGCAGGCCCGCGCCAAGGGCCTGGGCGGCGAAGTCATCGGCCAAGTGGCATAAGGAGTCGACGATGTCCCGTGTTGCTAAGAAGCCGATCAGCCTGCCCAAGGGCGTGGAGCTGAAGGTCGCCGCCGAGGGTATCTCGGTGAAGGGGCCGAAGGGCTCGCTGTCCGTGCATGCTCTGCCGGGCGTGAACGTTGCTGTCAACGACGGCGTCGCCACGATCGAGCTGGCCGAGGGCGCTGACGACAAGTTCGGTGGCACCGCTCGCGCGCTGCTGGCGAACATGATCAAGGGCGTGTCCGAGGGTTACGAGCGCAAGCTGGAGCTGGTCGGCGTGGGTTACCGCGCGTCGATGGCCGGCAAGGCGCTGAACCTGAGCCTGGGTTTCTCCCATCCGGTGGTGTTCAACGCGCCGGAAGGCGTGACCATCGAAACTCCGACGCAGACCGAGATCCTGATCAAGGGCTCGGACAAGCAGAGCGTGGGTCAGGTGGCTGCCAAGATTCGCGGCTTCCGTCCGCCGGAGCCCTACAAGGGCAAGGGTGTGCGCTACGCCGGTGAGAAGATCACGCTGAAGGAAGCCAAGAAGGCTTAAGGCGGCGTCCCGGCAACTGCCGGGTGCCTGCTGAAGCCGATCCGCTTTCTGGAGAACATGACAATGAACAAGAACGAATCCCGCCTGCGCCGCGCCAAGTCGACCCGCTCGCACATCCGCAAGCTCGCCGTGCCGCGCCTGTCGGTGCATCGCACGGGCCAGCACCTGTACGCACAGGTGTTCGACGCTTCGGGCACCAAGGTGGTCGCTGCCGCGTCCACCGTGCAGAAGGCGGTCGCCGAGGGCCTGAAGGGCACCAAGAACCTCACCGCCGCTGCGGCGGTGGGCAAGGTCATTGCCGAGCGCGCCCTGGCGGCCGGCATCGATGCCGTCGCGTTCGACCGCTCCGGCTTCCGTTATCACGGTCGCATCAAGGCCCTGGCCGATGCTGCGCGCGAAGCTGGTCTGAAGTTCTGATGTAACGGCTGCCGCGCCTGGCGTGGCAGCCGCTTGAAGTACCTACAACTCCAAGCGGCCCAGCCGCAAGCAAAAGTCCCGCATGGTCGGGCACATGGAAACGAACATGTCTTCTAACGATCGCGAAAATTCGGACGGCCTGCTCGAGAAGCTGATTGCCGTCAACCGAGTGGCCAAGACCGTCAAGGGTGGCCGCCAGATGAGCTTCACGGCATTGACCGTGGTTGGCGACGGCGAAGGCCGCGTCGGTTTTGGTTACGGCAAGGCGCGTGAAGTGCCGGTGGCCATTTCCAAGGCTATGGAGCGTGCGCGCCGCCAGATGGTGAACATCGAGCTCAACAACGGCACGCTGTGGTACGCCATCAAGGCCAATCACGGCGCGGCACGCGTCTACATGCAGCCCGCTTCGGAAGGTACCGGCGTGATCGCCGGCGGCGCGATGCGCGCCGTGCTGGAAGTGGTCGGCGTGAAGAACGTGCTGGCCAAGGCGGTGGGTTCGCGTAACCCGATCAACCTCGTGCGCGCCACCATCAAGGGTCTGCAGGCTGTCGCCTCGCCCAAGAAGATCGCCGCGAAGCGTGGCAAGACCCTGGATGAGGTGTTGGGCAATGGCTAAGAAAGAGACCGCCGACAAGACCGTGCGCGTGCGCCTGGTCAAGGGTCTGCGTGGCGTGCAGAGCCGTCATCGTCTGAGCGTCAAGGCCCTGGGCCTGGGCAAGCTCAACGACGTCCGTGAGCTGAAGGACAGCCCGCAGGTGCGTGGCCTGATCAACACGGTCTATTACCTGGTCCGGGTCGAGGAGTAATCATCATGCGTCTTAACGACATCAAGCCGGCCGCCGGTTCCCGCAAGACGCGCCTGCGCGTCGGCCGCGGTATCGGTTCGGGCCTGGGCAAGACCGCCGGTCGCGGTCACAAGGGTCAGCACGCTCGCGCGGGCGGCACCCACAAGTACGGCTTCGAAGGCGGCCAGATGCCGCTGCAGCGTCGCCTGCCGAAGGTGGGCTTCCGCTCGCTGAAGAAGGCGGAGAGCCAGGAAGTGTTCCTGTATCAGCTGGCCACCCTCAAGGCGGACGTGATCGACGTCGTGGCGCTGCATCAGGCTGGCCTGATCGACAGTCGCGCGAAGAAGGTCAAGGTCGTGGCCAAGGGCGAGATCGGTCGCGCTGTGAAGCTCTCCGGCGTCCTCGCCACGGCCGGCGCCAAGGCGGCCATCGAGGCGGCCGGCGGCAGCGTGGAGTAATCCAGTGGCCGCAGCCAAGGGCAGCCAGCTCGGATCGCTCGGCAAGCTGACGGAACTGCGTCAGCGCATCTTCTTCGTGATTGGTGCGCTGATCGTCTTCCGCCTCGGTTCGTTCATCCCCGTGCCGGGGGTGAATCCGGAGGCGATGACGCGGCTCATCGAGCAGCAGGGCGGTGGTCTGTTGAACATGTTCAACATGTTTTCCGGCGGATCGCTCTCGCGCATGTCGGTGTTTGCACTCGGCGTGGTGCCGTACATCTCGGCCTCCATCGTGGTGCAGATGATGGGTTCGGTGATCCCGAGCCTGCAGAACCTGCGCAAAGAGGGCGAGGCTGGTCGACGCAAGATGACCATGTATACGCGCTTCGGCACGGTGGGTCTGGCGGCATTCCAGGCCTTCGGTATCGCGGTGGCGCTGCAGAAGCAGGTGGCGGCCGGCGGCGTGCCGGTGGTCTACATGCCGGGTATGGGTTTCGTGATTGCGTCGGTGGTCGGTCTGACGGCCGGCACGATGTTCCTGATGTGGCTGGGTGAGCAGATCACCGAGCGAGGCATCGGCAACGGCATCTCGCTGCTGATCTTCGCCGGTATCGTGGCCGGGCTTCCCGGTGCGGTGGCGCATACCCTCACCATGCAGGCAAACGGCGAACTGGGCAGCGGTCTGAAGCTGATTCTGATCGTGGCGGTGGTGCTGGCGACGACGGCGTTTGTGGTGTTCATGGAGCGCGCCCAGCGGCGCATCACTGTGAACTACGCGCGCAAGTCCGGCGGCCAGCAGGCCTACATGAACCAGAGCTCGCACCTGCCGCTGAAGATCAACATGTCGGGCGTGATCCCGCCGATCTTCGCCAGCAGTTTGCTGCTGTTCCCGGCAACCGCGCTGAGCTGGTTCGGTACGGGCCACCAGTCGCGCTGGCTGCAGTCGTTGACCCAGGCGCTGACTCAGGGTGAGCCGCTGCATGATGTGATCTTTGCCGTGTTGGTGATTACGTTTGCGTTCTTCTACACCGCGATCGTTTTCAACTCGCAGGAGACGGCGGACAACCTCAAGCGCTCCGGCGCGCTGATTCCGGGCATTCGCCCAGGCAAGGCGACCGCCAGCTATATCGATTCGGTGATGACCCGCCTGACCGGCGTGGGCGCTCTTTACCTGGTGCTGGTGTGTCTGGTGCCGACGTTCATGCAGAAGTCGTGGAACGTGCCCTTCTACTTCGGCGGTACCTCGCTGCTGATCGTGGTGGTGGTGGTGATGGACTTCACCTCGCAGGTGCAGGCCCATCTGGTCAGCCACCAATACGAAGGTTTGCTCAAGAAGGCCAATCTCCGCCGCAACTGATGGCTGCTGGGGCGTAGGAGCTGGGCTGGATCGTGGGGAAGCGGGCGGCGGGTGCCGCAGGGCTTTCCAGTGAAGTTAATTCAGGTTAAAATTGCGCGTTTACCGCGCACGAAACGCATCGGAGAAAGAACATCATGGCGCGCATCGCGGGTGTCAATTTGCCGGTCCAGAAACACGTCTGGGTCGGCCTGCAGAGCATCTACGGCATCGGCCGCAGCCGGTCCAAGAAGGTCTGCGCGGACGCCGGAGTGGTTCCGACCACGCCGATCAAGTCCCTCAGCGAGGGTGAGGTGGAGAAGCTCCGCCACGAAATCGCCAAGTACGTTGTCGAAGGCGATCTGCGTCGCGAGGTGGGTATCGCCATCAAGCGTCTGATGGATCTGGGTTGCTACCGCGGTCTTCGCCACCGTCGTGGCCTGCCGGTGCGCGGTCAGCGCACGCGTACCAACGCCCGCACCCGCAAGGGTCCGCGTCGCGCGATCAAGAAGTAACGGATTCGAATTATGGCCAAGCCTGTCAAGACCAAGAAGAAGATCAAGCGCGTTGTCACGGATGCCGTGGCTCACGTGCAGGCCTCCTTCAACAACACCATCGTCACCATCACCGATCGCCAGGGCAACGCGTTGTCCTGGGCGACCGCTGGCGGCGCCGGTTTCCGCGGTTCGCGCAAGTCGACCCCGTTTGCCGCCCAGGTCGCCGCCGAGAAGGCCGGTCGCGCCGCTGGCGACTACGGCGTGAAGACCGTCGAAGTGCGCATCAAGGGCCCGGGCCCGGGCCGTGAGTCGGCGGTGCGTTCGCTGAACGCGCTCGGCTACAAGGTGCTGAACATCATCGACGTCACGCCGATTCCGCACAACGGCTGCCGTCCCCCCAAGAAGCGTCGAGTCTAAGGAGCATACCCATGGCCCGTTATCGTGGAGCTACCTGCAAGCTCGCCCGTCGTGAGGGTTCGGACCTCAGCCTGAAGAGCCCGGCCCGCGCGCTGGACTCCAAGTGCAAGCTGGAGAACAAGCCCGGCCAGCATGGCGCCAACAAGCGCATGCGCATGTCCGACTATGCCGTCCAGCTGCGCGAGAAGCAGAAGGTCAAGCGCATCTACGGCGTGCTCGAGCGTCAGTTCAGCAACTACTACACCAAGGCGTCGACCCTGAAGGGCAACACCGGTGAGAACCTGCTGCGCCTGCTCGAAAGCCGTCTGGACAACGTCGTCTATCGCATGGGTTTTGCGGTGACCCGCGCCCAGGCCCGCCAGCTGGTTGCCCACAAGGCAATCCTGGTGAACGACAAGAAAGTGAACATCCCTTCCTACCAGGTCCGTCCCGGTGACGTGATCGCCCTGACCGAGCGCGCGCGCAACCAGCTGCGCGTGCAGGAAGCGGCGACCGTGTTCGACACCATGGACCTTCGCCCGCAGTGGGTGGAAGTGGATGCCAAGAAGTTCGCCGGCACGTTCAAGTCGGTGCCGGATCGCGGTGATCTGCCGTCCGACATCAACGAAGCGCTGATCGTCGAGCTTTACTCGAAGTAATCAACCGGAGCTCTGCATGGCAGTTTCGTCAACTAGCGTGCTGCGGCCTCGCGGCCTCAGCGTCGAACAGCTCGCAGCCAACCGCGCCAAGGTGGTGGTCGAGCCGCTCGAGCGTGGCTTTGGCCACACCCTGGGCAACGCGCTGCGCCGCGTGCTGCTCTCCTCGATTCCCGGCAGTGCCATTGTCGAGGTCGAGATCGATGGCGTGCTCCACGAGTACACCACGCTTGAGGGCCTGCAGGAGGACGTGATCGAAGTCCTGCTGAACCTCAAGGACGTCGCGATCCGCCAGCACTCGGGCGACGAGGTCACGCTGACCTTGTCCAAGAAGGGCAAGGGCGTGGTCACGGCGGGCGACATCACGGTGGACCACACGGTCGAGATCATCAATCCCGAGCACGTGATCTGCCATCTCACCAAGGACATCGAGCTCAACATGCGTCTGAAGGTGCGTCGTGGCGTCGGCTACCAGCCGGCCAGCACGCGCCAGCATCCGGATGAAGAGACCCGTCCGATCGGTCGCCTGCAGCTGGACGCGTCGTTCGCGCCGGTGCTGCGCGTGGCCTACGAAGTGGACGCTGCTCGCGTCGAGCAGCGCACCAACCTCGACAAGCTCGTGCTCGACATCGAGACCAACGGCACCATCGGTGCGGAAGACGCGGTTCGCAAGGCCGCCGAGATCCTCAACGACCAGCTGTCCGTGTTCGGTGACTTCTCGCGTCGCGAGAGCGCCACCGATACGGCTGAGAAGAGCGGTTTCGATCCGCTGCTGCTGCGTCCGATCGACGATCTGGAGCTCACCGTGCGTTCGGCGAACTGCCTGAAGGCCGAGAGCATCTACTACATCGGCGATCTGGTGCAGAAGACCGAGGTGGAGCTCCTGAAGACCCCGAACCTCGGCAAGAAGTCGCTGACCGAGATCAAGGACGTGTTGGGTGGCCGCGGTCTGGCGCTCGGCATGAAGCTTGAGAACTGGCCGCCGCCGGGCCTTTCGCACGGCATGCAGCTGGGTTGATGTATCTGTGCCGCGGTCGCCATGCGACCGCGGCATTTTGCCGAGTGTGGGCCAGCTGCGGCCGACACGGTTCCGGCAACGTTCGCGGCCCTTGGCCGCATGCCCCAGGTCCGGCCTGGCGGCGATCGCAGCACCTGATCCGTCATCACTCATAGCGGGCAACCGCGGGACGCCAGCCATCGTGCCGGCCTCTCATAACAACACAAGAGATTTTCGCCATGCGTCATATGAAGAGCGGCCGCAAGCTCAACCGCACCAGCAGCCATCGCGAAGCGATGTTCCGCAACATGGCCTCGTCGCTGATCAAGCACGAGCTCATCCGTACCACCCTGCCCAAGGCGAAGGAACTGCGTCGCGTGGCCGAGCCGCTGATCACGCTCGCCAAGACCGACGGCGTCGCCAACCGCCGCCTCGCCTTCTCGCGTCTGCGCGACAAGCAGGCTGTGGGCAAGCTGTTCGTCGAGATCGGCCCGCGTTACCGCGAGCGTCCCGGCGGCTACCTGCGCATCCTCAAGTGCGGCTTCCGCCCGGGCGACAACGCGCCGATGGCGTACGTCGAGCTGGTCGATCGCCCGCAGGCTGTCGAGGCCGTCGACGCCGAGTAAGCCTTGGATCGGGATGCTTGAGCGTCCAGACAACAAAGCCCCGGCTGGTTGACCCGCCGGGGCTTTTCTTTTGTCGCGTTTCGGATGTCGCCCCAGGCTGACAGGCGTTCGGCGACAGGTTAATGTCGGCTACCGCACTGCACCACGATGTCATGAATCCACTTGCCTGGTCCTACCGTTCCGTCGCCATCGCCGGCTTCCTGATCTGCGCGGGCCTGCTCGGCTACGCGCTCTACGCCGAGCACGTGCTGGCGATGATCCCGTGCCCCCTGTGCATCTTTCAGCGCATCGGCTTCATGGTGATGGGGGTGTTCTTCCTGCTTGCGGCGATTCACGCGCCGCGCGGTCGTGGTCGCTGGGTCTATACCGGCGGCGTGTTGCTGGGTGCGCTGTTCGGTATCGCCGTGGCCGGGCGTCATCTGTGGATCCAGTCGCTGCCCGCCGATCAGGTGCCGCTGTGTGGCGGCGACCTGAGTTACATGCTCGACACGTTCCCCTTTGCGAAGGTGCTGAAGCTCGTCTTCACCGGTTCGGGCGAGTGCGCCAAGGTGCAGCCGGTGCTGGGACTGCCGATGCCGGCGTGGACGCTGCTGTGGTTCGTGCTGCTGGCGGTGTGGGCGGTCGTGGCGACGCGTCGGCGGAGCGCCTGATATGTCGACGCACCCACACGCGATGACGCCGCCTGCGGTCGGCGACTGGTCGCCGTCGTCGTGGCAGCAGCGGATCGCCCTGCAGCAGCCTACATACGACGACGCCGACGAACTCGCCTCGGCGACGGCGCAGCTTGCCGCCTTGCCGCCGCTGGTCACCTCGTGGGAGGTGCTCGCGCTGAAACAGGCGCTCGCCGAGGCGCAGGATGGCCAGCGTTTCCTCTTGCAGGGTGGCGATTGCGCCGAGAGCTTCGCCGACTGCACCAGCCCGATCATCTCCAATCGGCTCAAGGTGCTGCTGCAGATGAGCCTGGTGATGGTGCACGGGCTGAAGAAGCCGGTGCTCCGCGTGGGCCGGTTCGCCGGCCAGTACGCCAAGCCGCGTTCGGCCGATACCGAGACGCGCGACGGCGTTACCCTGCCCAGTTTTCGCGGCGACGTGGTCAACGCGCCGGCGTTCACGCCCGAGGCGCGACGTGCCGATCCGCAGCGGCTGATCCAGGCGCATGCGCATTCGGCGCTGACGATGAACTTCGTGCGCGCACTGATCGATGGTGGCTTCGCCGACCTGCATCATCCGGAGTATTGGGATCTCGCCTGGGTCGAGCATTCGCCCATGGCGGCGGAGTACCGGCAGATGGTCGCCTCGATCGGCGACTCGCTGCGCTTCATGGAAACCCTGGCCGGCCCGATCACCGGGTTCTCGCGGGTGGATTTCTTCACCTCGCACGAAGCGCTGCTGCTGCACTACGAACAGGCGCTCACCCGCCAGGTGCCGCGCCACCCCGGCTGGTTCAACCTGTCTACGCACTTTCCGTGGATCGGCATGCGCACCGCCGCGCTCGACGGCGCCCATGTGGAGTACTTCCGCGGCATCCGCAATCCGGTGGCGGTGAAGATCGGCCCGTCGGTGACGCCCGAACAACTGCTGCCGCTGATGGATGCGCTCAATCCGGATGACGAACCCGGCCGACTCACGCTGATCCACCGCATGGGCAACGCGGCCATCGCCGACAAGCTGCCGCCGCTGCTGCAGGCGGTGAAGCGCGAGGGGCGCCGCGTGCTGTGGGTCGCCGACCCCATGCACGGCAATACTGAGAGCACCTCCAACGGCTACAAGACGCGGCGCTTCGACAACATCCGCGGCGAGCTGGACCAGGCGTTCGACATCCACGCCGCGGCCGGCACGCGGCTGGGCGGCGTGCACCTGGAACTCACCGGCGAAGACGTCACCGAATGCCTCGGCGGCGCGCGCGATCTGGTCGAACTCGACCTCGATCGCGCCTACAAATCCACCGTCGACCCGCGACTCAACTACGAGCAGTCGCTGGAGCTGGCGATGCTGATCGTGCGCAAGTCCGGCGGCATGGCCTGAGCGACCGCCTTACCGCGACGGCGCGCGTTTTTCCTCTATGATGCGCTGTCGCATGGACTCCTCGCCGAGCTGCGCATACGCCTTGCATGCGTGCGGATCGCGCAAGGCGTCGCGGTCCCCGGCGTCGCGTGCAGCCAGGCGTTTTAGCAGGTCGCTGGCCTCCGGATGCGGCGTCATCAGGATGTCGCAGGGCAGGGCGGCGAGCATCGCCAGGGCACGGCGGAAGTCGCCCAGGCGCTCGGGATGGGCCGGATCGGTGAAGCGGTAGCTGCCGGCCGCCAGCAGGGTGAGACTGTCGGCGTAGACCATCGCGCGGCATTGCGTGCCCTCGCACGAAGTCCAGGTCCAGCTGGTGCTGCCGGGCGTGTGGCCGGGCGTGGGGTGCGGCTGGATCGTTAGCGAGCCGAGGTGCACCGTCTCGTTGTCGCCGATCACGCGCACGTGCCGCACCGCCGGGAACAGCGGGGCGTCGCCATGCTGGGGATCGTCGATGTCGTCGCCGCCGGCGGTCAGTGCCCGGGCCTGTGCCGCACGGGCCAGCACCTGCGCGCCGCTGTCGCGTGCCAGCGCGGCGATCGCGCCGGCATGGTCGCCATGGGCGTGCGTCAGCACGATCCGCTTGATGTCGCGCACGTGGAAACCGAGCTTTCGGATATTCGCCTCGATCATCGGCGCGTTTTCCGGCAGCGTCGCATCGATAAGCACATGGCCTTGCGGCGAGGTGATAAGGATCGCGCTCAGGCCATGGCTGCCCACGTACCAGGTGTTGCCGTAGATCCGCTCCGGCGCCTGGGGCTGGCTCCAGGTGGCACGCAGGGCCGCCCCCGGTGAAGCGGCGGCGCTGGCGCTACCGCCGGCGAGGGCTAGGCAAGTGGCAAGGATGAGCCGGCGGTAACGACGCATGCGGTGTATTCCTTCGATGGGTGAACCGCCAGGGTACGGCGCGCAGCGGGCATCGCGCTGACGGTTCGCGGGCGCCCTGGCGGCGGTGCCGGGCGGGCTTGACGCTCGGCCTTCGGCAAGGCGATCGGATGGGCGATGTTACGTTCAAGTCACCGCCGACTGCGCCGCGTTCGGGCCTGTCTACCTGCACCCGCCGAACTCGCGGGCAGCTAGGGCAGACGCGACGCCAGGCGCCCTCGCCGTGATCCACATCCGTTGCGACAGGTTGTCGCGATCGGCCCGCCGCCGCCGGCAGCGCATCGGGCCCGATACCGCGGGCGCCTATACTTGGCAGATGATCATCCCCTCATCTCCCCGACACTGGGCGGCGCTGCTTCTGGCGTCACTCCTGGCTGCTGCCGCGCATGCCGACGATGCGGCACCGCGCACCGTGCCCGATACGCTGGCCCAGCGCATCGCCTCGTGCACCGCCTGTCACGGCGAGCACGGCGAAGGCACCCCGGACAGTGGCTTCTTCCCGCGCCTGGCCGGCAAGCCGGCCGATTACCTGGCGCGCCAGCTGCGCTATTTCCAGCAGGGGCTGCGCAAGTACGGGCCGATGGAATACACCGCGCGCCCGCTCAGCGACGCCTACATGCACGAGATCGCCGAGTACTTCGCCGCGCAGCAGGTCCCCTACGCCCGCTCGCCCGCGCCGAAAGTGTCCGATGCGCTGCTCGCCCGCGGTGAGGCGCTGACCGTGCACGGCGATCCGGAGCGGAAGATCCCCGCCTGCGCCGCCTGCCACGGCAGCCAGCTCACTGGCGTGGAGCCCTCGACGCCCGGACTGGTCGGCCTGCCCTACGACTACGTCAGCTCCCAGCTCGGCTCCTGGCGCACCGGCACGCGCGCCGCGGCCGCTCCCGACTGCATGGCGACCGTCGCCAACCGGCTCACGCCGGCCGACATCACTGCCGTGTCCGCCTGGTTGGCCAGCCGCGAACTGCCGGCCGACATGCACGCGCAGCCGGCCGGTTCGGTACAGCCGCCCCTGCAATGCGGCGTGCTGGATGCCACGGCCGCCGCCACGCACACGGGAGACGGCGCATGAAGTGGCTGATCCGTTCCTTTCTCGTGCTGCTGGTGCTCGCGCTGGGCGCGGTGGGCTGGTGGCTGTTCGCCGCGCATCGCGGTGACGCTTCGTTGGCGCAGATTGGCCAACTGACGGCCGGCGAGAACCTTTCCGATCCGGCCCTGATCGAACGCGGCAAGTACCTGGCGACCGTGGGCGACTGCGCCGCCTGCCACACGCAGCGTGGCGGCGCGCCCTTCGCGGGCGGGCATGAGGTGCCCACGCCGTTCGGCAATATCCCCACGCCAAACATCACGCCGGACGATGAAACCGGCCTGGGCCGCTGGAGCTTTGCCGACTTCTGGCAGGCGCTGCATGCCGGCAAAGGCCGCCATGGCGAGTTCCTGTATCCGGCGTTCTCTTACACCTCCTACACCAAGGTCACCCGCGACGACGCGCTGGCGATGTTCGCCTATCTGAAGTCGCTGGCGCAGGTGCATCAGCCCGGCAAGCCGCTGGGCCTGAAGTTTCCCTACAGCGTGCGCAGCGGCCTGGCCGCGTGGCGCACACTGTACTTCCGCGAGGGCGTGTACCAGCCCGATGCGTCAAAGTCGGCCGAATGGAACCGTGGCGCCTACTTGGTGCAGGGCCTGGGCCACTGCAACGAATGCCACGTGGCACGCGACGCGCTGGGCGGGGTGCCGGATCAGCCGGCGCTGTCCGGCGGGCAGATCCCCGCGCAGGACTGGTATGCGCCGGATCTGAGCACCCAGGCGCACGGCGGTCTGAACGGCTGGAGCCGGCAGGACATCGTCGACCTGCTCAAGACCGGCCAGTCGGCCAAGGGCAGCGCGTTCGGCCCGATGGCCGAGGTGGTGTCGCGTAGCACGCAGCACATGACCGACGCCGATCTCGCCGCCGTAGCCACCTACCTGGAATCGCTCCCCGCGCGGGCGCAGCCGGCGGTGGCCGCGTCGGCGATCGACAACACCGCGCTGATCAAGCACGGCAACGAGATCTACGACCACCAGTGCGCCGCCTGCCACGGCAAGGATGGCAACGGCGTACCGGGCGTGTATCCGCCGCTCAACGGCAACTCTTCGGTGGACGAGCCCACCGGCATCAACGCGGTCCGCGTGGTGCTGCTGGGCGGCTTTCCGCCGGTGACGGCCGGCAACCCGCGGCCGTACTCGATGCCGCCGTTCGCGCAGTCGTTGAAGGATGCCGACGTGGCTGCGGTGGTGAGTTACATCCGCCAGGCCTGGGGCAACCACGCCGGGCCGGTGCTCGAGCGCGACGTGGGCAAATATCGACAGACGCCTATCGATTGATCGGCCTTGCGCGCAACCGCCCGCAGAAACGGCACGCTTCGGCGTGCCGTTTCCGTATCCGGCGCCCGCGCACCCTACTGCGGCGCATGGCCGGCGCGGCCGAGTAAGATGCGCGCTTGCCTCACGACACTCGAAGCGAACGCATGATCATCAATCCGAAAGTCCGCGGTTTCATCTGCATCACGGCCCACCCGGTGGGCTGCGCGCACAACGTGATCGAGCAGATCGACATCACCAAGGCCAGCGGCCAGAGCGGCAACAGCCCCAAGCGCGTGCTGGTGATCGGTGCCTCCACCGGCTACGGCCTGGCGTCGCGCATCACCGCTGCCTTCGGCCACGGCGCGGCCACGCTCGGCGTGTTCTTCGAGAAGCCCTCGAGCGATACCAAGACCGGCACCGCCGGCTGGTACAACTCCGCCGCGTTCGACCAGGCCGCCAAGGCCGCCGGGCTGTACAGCAAATCGATCAACGGCGATGCGTTCTCTGACGAGACGCGCGCGCGCACCATCGAGCTGATCAAGGCGGAGATGGGCGGCTCGATCGACCTGGTGGTGTATTCGCTGGCCTCGCCCGTGCGCAAGCTGCCGGGTACCGGCGAAGTGAAGCGCTCGGCGCTCAAGACCATCGGCGAGCCGTTCACTGCCACCTCGATCGACACCAACCGCGACACGGTGGTCAACGTCACCGTGGAGCCGGCGACCGAGCAGGAGATCGAGGACACCGTCGCCGTGATGGGCGGCGAGGACTGGGCACTGTGGATCCGGGCGCTCACCGACGCGGGCGTGCTGGCCGACAACGCCACCACCGTGGCCTACAGCTACGTGGGCACCTCGATCACTTGGCCGATCTACTGGCACGGCACGCTGGGTCGCGCCAAGCAGCACCTGGACAACACCGCCGCCTCCATGCGCGATCGCTATGCCTCGCAAGGGCTCAAGGCCTATGTGGGCGTCATGAAGTCGGTGGTGACCCAGGCCAGCGCGGCGATCCCGGTGATCCCGCTGTACGTGTCGATGGTGTTCAAGATCATGAAGGCCAAGGGCATCCACGAAGGCACCATCGAGCAGATCAACCGGCTGTTCCGCGACTTCCTCTACCGCGCCGACGGTGCCGAGCCGCAGCTCGACGATGAGCACCGCCTGCGCCTGGACGACTGGGAGCTGCGCGAGGACGTGCAGTCCGAGTGCAAGGCGCTGTGGCCGACGGTGAACACCGAGAACCTCAATCAGCTCACCGACTACGCCGGCTACCGCCACGACTTCCTCAAGCTGTTCGGCTTCGACCGCAGCGACGTGGACTACACGCAGGATGTGTCGTCGGACGTGCGGTTCGATTGCGTGGAGATGTAACGCGGCGTGCTACGCAGCAGACCAGCGGGCGCCGTCGGGCGCCCGTTTTGTTTGAGGCGGGTAAGAGACGCTGGATCCCGGCTTTCGCCGGGATGACGGTGAGGAATGGTGGAGGCCATCAAGACGGGGCAAACGGGCAGCGAACTCTCAACCCGTCATCCCAGCGAAAGCCGGGACCCAGCGTCATCAATCCCCACGCACCAAGTCAGCTAACTCCAGCCACGGCCCGGTCGACCAATGCCCCCGCGCCTGTCCCGACGGCGAGGGCAGCACGAATACCTGCGTGGTGCCGATGCGCTCCGGCTGCACACCATAAGCTGGGATGCCGCGCCCCAGCGCCGCCTTCGCCCCGTGCTTGCTGGTGAAGGCCAGCCAGCGCGGCGCGAAGCGTTCTATCTTGGCCACCAGCGCCGGCACGTCGAACGCGTCGCGCGGCAGCTCGCTGTCGTTGCCGCTGTGATACTTGGCCAGGTCGGTGAAGCCAATGCCCAGAGCGGGCAGCTGCGGAAATTCCTGCGGGGCATACAGCCGCGGCGTCAGCGCCACCTCGGCCAGCGCGCGCCAGAACAGGTTGCCCGGATGCGCGTAGTACGCGCCCTCGCGCGCCGATCGCGTGCCCGCAGCGGTGCCGCAGAACACCAGCGCCAGGCCGTCCTGCAGCACGTCCGGCAGGATGGGGTCGTCAGCCGGTTGTGCCATCGAGCAGGAAGTCAGTGAACTGGAAGCGCCCGTCGCGCAATACCGATTCGCCTTTGCGCAAAGCCAGCGGGGTGCGAAACAGTGGCCCGCCGAAGCTCAGTGTATGGAACTCGCCGCGTTCCCCGCACGGGTCGACGCCGGCGGGCAGGGCATCGAGCAGGGCGCCATCGAACGCGCGGCCGCAGAAGCTTGCCTCGAGCTGCTGCGTATCCACGCAGCACAGCATCGCCTGGTGGCCTTCGGCGACGAAGCGGCGCGACAGCGCGGCGGTGTCCTCGCCCCAGATCGGGAATACCGCCCGCCATTCGGCCTTGCCGAGCTGGCGCACGCGGTAGTCGCGCACGTCCTGCAGGAACAGGTCGCCGAAGGCGCAGTGACGGATGCCCGGCCAGCGCATGCGCGCCTGGGCCAGTGCGTCGGCGTGGGCCTGCTCGTAGGCTTCGTTGGAACCGGGCCAGTCCATCTCCACGACCAGCAGCGGCAGCTCGAGCGCGGCCGCCTGGGCATCGAGGATGTCGCGCCGCACGCCATGCATGGCGATGCGCTCGTAGGTGCGGTTGACCGTGGTGAGCAGCGCGACCACCTGCCAGTGCGGGTCGGCGCGCAGCCGCTGCAAGGCCATCAGGCAGTCCTTGCCGCCGCTCCAGGCGAGCAGGATGGGTGTTGGAGTCATCCGCTCACTTTACGTGATCACGCTGCCCACATGGCGTGGACGCGTGCCCTGCGAAGCTGCCCGCATGACCGATTTCCTGCTCGACCTGTGGGGACGCTCGGCAGCGTTCCGGTTGATGGCGGCGGCGGCCGTGGCGCTGTTGATCGCCATCGCGGTGCATCGTGCGATTCGTGCCCTGCTGTGGCGGCTGAGCGCCGATCACCCCATGGCGCGCGACATGCTGCGCTTCGCACGGGCGCCGATGGGCTGGCTGGTGCCGCTGGCGGCGCTCGCCGTGGTTCTGCGCGCGCGTCCGGAACCTACGTTGCAGGCCCCAGTGTCGCTGCTTTCGCATGCCCTGGTGGTAGCCCTGATCGGCGTGGCGAGCTGGCTGGGCGTGCGCTGCGTGCAGGCCGCCGAGGCGTTCTTCGCCCGGCGCTTCCCGGTGGACATGGCCGACAACCTGCGCGCCCGCCGCGTGCTGACCCAGGCGCGTGTGCTGGGCCGTACCGCCAGCGTGCTGATCGTGCTGCTCGGCCTGGCCGCCGCGCTGATGACACTGCCGCTGGTGCGCCAGGTCGGCGCCAGCCTGCTAGCCTCGGCCGGGCTCGCCGGGTTGGCGCTGGGGCTGGCCGCCAAGCCCGTGCTCAGCAACCTGATCGCCGGCGTGCAGATCGCGTTGACCCAGCCGATCCGGCTGGACGACGTGGTGATCATCGAGGGCGAATGGGGCCGCATCGAGGAGATCACCGGTACCTACGTGGTGGTGCACATCTGGGACGAGCGGCGGCTGGTGGTTCCGCTGAACTGGTTCATGGAGCACCCGTTCCAGAACTGGACGCGATCGAGCGCGCAGATCATCGGCACCGTCTTCCTGTGGCTGGATTACCGCGTCCCGATGGCCGCCCTGCGCGAGGAGCTGACGCGGCTGTGCCGCGAGGCGCCGGAGTGGGATCGCCGGGTCTGCGTGCTGCAGGTGACCGATACCAGCGAGCGTTCCATGCAATTGCGTGCGCTGGTGAGCTCCGCCGATTCGGGGCGCAACTGGGACCTGCGCTGCCGGGTCCGCGAGGGGCTGCTGTCGTTCGTGCAGGCCAATTACCCGCAGGCCCTGCCGCGCTGGCGCGGCGAATGCGGCGAGGCGGCCGAAGCTCCCGGCGACCTGGGCGGACGGCCGGTGCGCCAGCCGCCGCCGCCCCAGCGCAGTCCGCACCCGGAAGACGGCGCCACGACGCCCGCGGCGGCCCCGGACGCCAGCGCCTGAAGCCGCTGCGGCGGCCCGCGTCACAACCGGCCAAAGTCAAGGGCGCGCGCGCATCGACAGTGCGCCAAGCCAGCCGCTATAAAGGTCTTTCCGGTTGGGGGTAGTGGCGGTGAGCGAAGAGATTCTGATCAATGTGACGCCGCGCGAAACCCGTGTCGGCATCGTCGAGAACGGCATGCTGCAGGAGGTGCACGTGGAGCGCGCGTCCCGGCGCGGCTACGTGGGCAACATCTACAAGGGCCGGGTGCAGCGGGTGATGCCCGGCATGCAGGCGGTGTTCGTGGACATCGGGCTGGATCGCGCCGCGTTCCTGCACGCCTCGGACATCATCCGTCCGGCGATTCCCGGCGTGGAAGGCGAATCGAACGGCAACGGCCACGTGCCCTCGATCAGCGAACTGGTGCACGAAGGCCAGGAAATCGTGGTGCAGGTGGTGAAGGACCCGATCAGCACCAAGGGCGCCCGGCTGTCCACCCATCTGTCGATTCCCTCGCGCTACCTGGTGCTGCTGCCGCATGCGCGCACGCTGGGCATTTCCGCGCGCATCGAGGATGAGGCCGAGCGCCAGCGCCTGAAGGATGTGCTCAATCCGTTGATCGGCGACAACCCGCTCGGCTACATCGTGCGCACCAACGCCGAGGGGCAGTCGGCCGAGTCATTGGCCTTCGACGTCACCTACCTGGGCAAGGTGTGGCGCGTGGTGCAGGAGAACATCGCCAAGGCGCGTGTGGGCGAGCGCGTGTACGAAGAGCTGTCGCTGCCGCTGCGCAGCCTGCGCGACGCGCTCAACGAAACCATCGAGAAGGTGCGCGTGGATTCGCGCGAAACCTTCGAGAAGGTGGCCAAGTTCGTGCACAAGTTCATGCCGAGCCTGGACGATCGGGTCGAACACTACGACGGCGAGCGGCCGATCTTCGATCTGTACGGGGTGGAAGACGAGATCCAGCGCGCGCTGAAGAAGGAGGTTCCGCTCAAATCCGGCGGCTACCTCATCGTCGACCAGACCGAGGCGATGACCACCATCGACGTCAACACCGGCGGCTACCTCGGCACGCGCAACCTGGAAGAGACGGTCTACCGCACCAACCTGGAGGCCGCGCAGGCGGCGGCGCGCCAGCTGCGCCTGCGCAACCTGGGCGGCATCATCATCATCGACTTCATCGACATGACCGACGAGGAGCACAAGCGTCAGGTCATCCGCATGCTGGAAAAGGGCCTCGCCCGCGACCACGCCAAGACCACGGTGTACCCGATGTCGGCGCTGGGCCTGGTGGAGATGACCCGCAAGCGCACCACCGAGAGCCTGGAGCGTCAGCTGTGCGAGCCGTGTCCGGCCTGTTCCGGCCGAGGCACGCTGAAGACCGCCGAGACGGTGACCTACGAGATCTTCCGCGAGATCACCCGTGCGGTGCGCCAGTTCAACGCCGCCAAACTGCTGGTGATGGCCAGTCCAGCGGTGGTCAACCGCATCCTCGAAGAGGAGTCCACGGCGGTGGCCGAACTGGAGGAGTTCATCTCCAAAAGCATACGCTTTCAGGCTGAAGAGCATTATTCCCAGGAACAGTTCGATGTGGTTCTGCTGTAACCCGCGGCGCAGCGCGGTCGGCCTCCGGTGAGATCCTCCTGGGCGCGACATGCGCACGCGCTGGCGCGCGCGCTGGGCTGGACGGTCGGCATGGGCCTGATCACCGTGGCGGTGATCGCGGCACTGGCCCAGGTGCTGCTGCCCGAGCTGGCGCAGCATCCGCAGTGGGTCGCCGCGCAGTTGAGCCAGCGCCTGCACCGGCCGGTGAGCTTCGACTCGATGCAGGGGCACTGGACGCCGGCCGGCCCGCGTTTCGCGCTGCGCGGCGTGACCATCGGCGCGGCGGATGCCGGCCAGGTGCCACTGCGCATTCCCCAGGCAGACCTCACGCTGGATTTTGGCGGCTGGCTGCTGCCGTCGCGGCACCTGCTCAACCTGCGCGCGCGCGGCCTGCAACTGGACCTGAGTCGCGGCACCGACGGCCGCTGGGCGATCAGCGGCATGGGCACCGCAGGCGGTGAATCCTCCGCCCCGCTCTCGCTGGGCAACCTGTCGCTGGACCTGTGGCTGGACGACCTGCACATCGACGTGGCCGACCAGCGCACGGGGCGTCACTACAACGTGCTGGCCGAGCAACTGCGGGTGGGGCTGGGTGCCAGCCGCGTGCGGCTGGGCGCGCGACTGCGCCGCCCGGGCGCGGCGGGCATGCTTCGGGCCGCCGGCGATTTTCGCGCAGACGGCAGCAGCGGTCGGGTCTGGCTGGCCGGCGACGACCTGGACATCAAGGCGATGCTGGGTGACGCGGTGTTGGCCGGCTATACGGCCGAGAGCGGCCACGGCCGGCTCGCCGCCTGGCTGGACTGGCGTGCCGGCAAGGTGGTGCGCAGCCTGCTGCAGACCGATCTCACCGACGTCTCGCTGCTCGGCCCCGACGGCAACCGGGCCGAGGTGGCGGCCATCCGCGGTGTCACCGAAATCCGCCAGACCGCCGATGGCTACCGGCTGGCCTGGGCCGGTGACGACGGCAGCGCACTGGTGGCCGCACTGCACCGGCCTTCGGCCGACGCGCTGCGCATTGGTGTGGCCGCCAGTCACCTGCAGCTCGCGCCGCTGGTGCCATGGCTGGCGCTCAAGCCGAACCTGTCGCCGGCGCTGGCGCAGTGGCTGGGCGCCGGCAAGCCGCGTGGCGAGATCGCCAGCGCCAATCTGCAGTGGCAGCGTGGGCCTGGGTTGCTGCGCCTGGAGGCGCAACTTCAGGGCATCGGCATCGATCCGGTCGGCCGTCTTCCCGGCATCGACCGGCTCGACGGCACGCTGCGTGGCGACGCCACGGCCATCGCGCTGGAGCTGCCGGGGCAGGCCACCGTGTTGCGCTTTCCGCGCGCCTTCGCTCAGCCGTTTGCGCTGTCGCAGTTCGGTGGCCAGCTTGCCGTATGGGATGACGACGACGGCGTGCACCTTGGTGCGGATGCGCTGGATTTCGGCGGCGCCGGCTTTGCCGGCCAGGCCCGCGGCGAGGTGCTGTTGCCGGCCGATGGCGGTGCGCCGTTCCTGGATATCTACGCCCACGTCGATCACGCGGAGGTCTCCGCGGCGAAGCTGTTCTGGCCACTGACGATGTCGCCCAAGGCGGTGTCCTGGTTGAACCGGGCGCTGGTGGCCGGCCACGTCGATGGTGGCGATGCGCTCGTGCGCGGCAGCCTGGCCGACTGGCCGTTCCGCCACAACGAGGGGCGTTTCGAGGCGCAAGCACGCATCAGCGATCTCACGCTGGATTACGGCGAGGGCTGGCCGCGTGCCGAGCACGTGGCGGCGGTGGCCAACTTCATCGACAACGGCATGCTGGTCCAGGCCACCAGTGGCGACGCCTCCGGAGTGAAGCTCGACCACGCGGTGGCGCTGATTCCCGAGTTCGGCGATGCGCTGCTCGACCTCAACGCCAGCGGCAGCGGCAGCGGTGGCAGCCTGATGAACTTCGTCAGTCACAGCCCGATCGCAGCACACGAGGCCGACACGCTGGCCAAGCTCAAGCTCGGTGGCCAGGGCGACTTCGACTTCCACCTGCTGTTGCCACTCAAGCCGGGTTCGGAGCTGCAGCTCAATGGCACCGCCCAGCTCACCAACGCCGACCTGAGCGCGCCGGAATGGAAGCTGCAGTTGGACAAGCTCACCGGCCCGCTGCAGTTCGACGCGCACGGCCTCACCGCCGGGCCATTGCAGGCGGGTTTCCGCGGCCAGACGTCGAGCCTGCAGATGCGCATCGCTGGCGCCACCGGCGATCCGAACGTGATGCTGTCGGCCAGCCTGGACGGTCGCTACAGCTTCGCCGACCTGGTGCACGATCAGCCGACGATCGCCTGGCTGGGTGATGCCTCCGAGGGGCGCAGCAGCATGCGCATTGGCTTCGACATTGCCCGCGACGATCAAAACGCGCCGTGGCACCAGACCTTGAGCATCGACTCCACGCTGCAGGGCATTGCCCTCAAGCTGCCCGCGCCATTGGACAAGCCGGCCTCCAGCGCGCAGCAGTTGCACGTGAGCCTGCCGCTGCCGGTGACGGCGGCGGATCTGCGTGTGTCACTGGGCGACGTGCTGCGCGCGCGCTTTCGCTTGCCGGGCGCCAACAACGAGCCGCTCGGCGGCACCTTGGCCATGGGCGACCAGATGCCGGACACCGTGCCGGCACAGGGCCTGCGCGTACGCGGGCAGGGCGATCGTCTGGATGTCAGTGGCTGGATCCAGCACGTGGTGGCCGGCAGTGCCGGCGCCGGCGCCCCTACGTTGGAGAGCATCGACGTGACGGCCGATCACGCCACGCTGTTTGGCAGCGATTTCCCCGGGCTGCACCTGCAGGTGCAGCCCAAAGCCGGCGAACTGGCGATCGACGCCGACAGCGCCACGCTGGCCGGTCACTTCCTGGTGCCCACGGCCGAACTGGACAAGCGCGGCATCACCGCGCGGCTCAAGCGCCTGTACTGGCCCAAGGCGGAGCCGCCCAAGGACGCCAAGGGCAAGGCCTTGCCCGATACCGGCCCCACCCCGGAGCAGGCTGCGCGCACCGGCGTGAAGCCCTCCAGCCTGCCGCCACTGCATCTGCTGGTGGATGATTTGCGGCTGGGTGATGCGCGCCTGGGCGAGGCACGCATGGAGAGCTGGCCCACCGCCAACGGCATGCACATGGACCAGCTGCGTGCGCTCTCGCGCAGCGTGCAGATCACCGCCTCGGGCGACTGGAACGGCACGCCGGAGGCCAGCCACACGCACCTCAATATCGACTTCGCCGCCGAGGACATCGGCAAGATGCTCGGTGCGTTCGGGTTCGACGGCCTGTTCAACGGCGGCAAGACGCGCGCGCATCTCGACGGCAGCTGGCCGGGCGGGCCGTCGGCGATCACCCTGGCCAACCTGGACGGCAAGCTCGACGTGCACGTCACCGACGGGCGCATTCCCGAGGCGACCTCGCCGGGTGTGGGGCGCCTGCTCGGCCTGGTGTCGCTGGCCGAACTGCCGCGACGGCTCACGCTGGATTTCGGCGACGTGTTCGGCAAGGGCCTGGCCTTCGACACCATCGACGGCAGTTTCAATTTCGCCGATGGCAATGCCACCACCAAGGACCTCAAGATCCACGGCCCCGCCGCGGAGATCACCGTCAGCGGCCGTACCGGCATGCGCGCCCGCGATTACGACCAGCAGCTCTACGTGGTGCCGCACGTGGGCAACAGCCTGCCGGTGGTCGGCGCGGTGGTCGGCGGACCGGTGGGCGCGGCGGCGGGGCTGGCCGTGCAGGGGCTGCTCGGCAAGGGCCTCAACAAGGCCGCCAGCGCGCGCTATGCGATCACCGGCAGCTGGGACAAGCCGGTGATCACGCTGATCGAAAAGCGCGTGCCCAAGAGCGCGCCAGTCGAGTCGGTCCCGGCAGCCTCGAGTACGGTCCCGGCGGTGCCGGCTCCTGCTAGCTCCAGCGCACCGAAGCGCTAGGTCACTGGTCGGTCGGTTCGGCCGGTTTTGGCGGTCCGCGGAACGGAAACAGCTGCTGGCGGATGAAGCCATCGGGCATGTAGTCGCCCACCACGCCGTAGGTATCCGGGAAGCGCCGGGTGGATTTCACCGCCGTGCCGAACAGGTAATCGAGGAAGGCGTAGTGCGCGGCGTAGTTGCGGTCGATCGCCTCGTCGTCGGAGGCGTGGTGCCAGTGATGGAAGTCCGGCGTCACCACCAGGTATTTCAGCGGCCCCCACGGCAGGTGCACGTTGGCGTGGTTGAACACCGCCTGGAAGCCGACCACCAGGATGTAGGCATTCATCACGCCCTCGCTGAAACCCAGGATGTACAGCGGCGCCAGCACCGCCACCCGGGTCACGATGAGCTCCAGCATGTGCTGGCGCGAGCCGGCCAGCCAGTCCATCGTCTTGGTGCTGTGGTGCACGGCGTGGAAGCGCCACAGAAACGGCACCTCGTGGTACGCCCGGTGCGTCCAGTACTGCGCCAAGTCGGCGATCAGGATGCACAGCAGCAGCTGCGGCACGAAGGCGATGTGCTGCACGGTCTGCTGGAACGCGCTAGCGGTGAGCCAGCCGAACAGGTGGTGCAGCAGGAAGTTCACCGTCAGCAGCGCCAGCCCCACGATGAAGTGGTTCACCGCGAAGTGCTTCAGGTCGGTCTGCCATTCCTTGCGGAACACGGCCTGGCCCTTGTACAGCGGAAACAGCTTCTCGATCACCACGAACACCAGCGTGGAACCGAGCAGGTCGAGGATGAACCAGTCCAGCCCGATGTACGGCGTGTGATCCGGGAAGTTCCCCACCGGCACGCGCGAGCCGCCCAGCGCCGTGGCCGCCAGCACGAAGGCGAACGCGACCGCGTTGATGTTGCGCGAGCGGCCCAGCACTACATTGCCCAGCGAGATGCCGCCGGCGACCAGCAGGCCGCCCAGCAGCAACTGGCGCAGCACGTCCACCGAGTATTTGTGGCGCAGGTCCGGCGTGGTCAGGTACTGCGGGAAATGGAACGCCAGCACCGCGAGCAGGCTAAGCACACCCAGCGACAGCGCGATGACCCCGCTGATCCGGCCCAGCCCGGCGTGGAGCTCGCCATCGCTGCGCAGCAGCTCGCGGGTTTCGGTCACCGGCTGGTGCAGGGCGTGTTCGATGGCTTCGCGCGTGCGTTCGCGCCTGGACGATGGCCGCATGAATGGTTTCCCCCGTGGACGCCTTCCTGACGTTGGCGCATCGTAGCGGATAGCCATGCCGGCCGGCGCTTTAAAGCCCGCCCCGGCGACCCCACCTTAGCCAGTCATTCCGGATACCGATGCTGATGCCCATGTCCACACTTCTCGAGCAAGTCCAGCAGCGCCTGCTCACGCCCGGCGGCCTGGCCACCGGTGACCTGGAGCGCGTGTTCGACCAGCTGATGGCGCCGTCGATCGACGCCGCGGATCTGTATTTCCAGCACTCGCGCAGCGAGTCGTGGACGCTGGAAGAGGGCATCGTCAAGGACGGCAGCCACTCCATCGAGCAGGGCGTGGGCGTGCGCGCCATCAGCGGCGAGAAGACCGGCTTCGCCTATTCCGACGAAATCGTGCTGCCGCAGCTGCTGGATGCCTCCAAGGCGGCGCGCGCCATCGCGCAGGACGGCCGTGGCGCCGGGCGCCCGCTGGCGCTGGGCAATGCGCGGTCGCTGTATCCGGCGATCGACCCGGTCGAGAGCCTGCCCAACCCGGATAAAATTGCCCTGCTGCGCGAGGTGGATGCCTACGCTCGCTCGCGCGATCCGCGCATCACCCAGGTCATCGTGAGCCTCGCCGCCACGCTGGACACCATCCTCATCGCCGCCTCCGACGGCACGCTGGCCGCCGACGTGCGCCCGCTGGTGCGCATCAACGTGCAGGTGATTGCCGAGGCCAACGGCCGCCGCGAGCAGGGCTACGCCGGTGGCGGCGGGCGCTACAGCTACGGCGAGCTGATCGCCAACGGCCGCGCGCTGGCGTTCGCCGACGAGGCGGTGCGCCAGGCACTGGTGAACCTGGAGTCGATCGACGCCCCGGCCGGCCAGATGACCGTGGTGCTCGGTCCGGGCTGGCCCGGCGTGCTGCTGCACGAGGCGATCGGCCACGGCCTGGAGGGGGACTTCAACCGCAAGGGCAGCTCCGCCTTCGCCGGTCGCATCGGCCAGCGCGTGGCCGCCAAGGGCGTCACCGTGGTCGACGACGGCACGCTGGCCGGCCGCCGCGGCTCGCTCAGCATCGACGACGAGGGCACGCCCACCGAGTGCACCACGCTGATCGAGGACGGCATCCTGGTCGGCTACATGCAGGACAAGCTCAATGCCCGCCTGATGGGCATGAAGCCCACCGGCAACGGCCGCCGCGAATCGTTCACCCAGCTGCCGATGCCGCGCATGACCAACACCTACATGCGCGGTGGCAGCATGGACCCGGGCGAGATCATCCGCTCGGTGAAGAAGGGCCTGTACGCGCCGAACTTCGGCGGCGGCCAGGTGGACATCACCAACGGCAAGTTCACCTTCTCCGCCAGCGAGGCCTACCTCATCGAGGATGGCAAGATCACCGCGCCAGTGAAGGGCGCCACCCTGATCGGCTCCGGCCCCGAGGTGCTCAACCGCGTCTCGATGATCGGCAACGACATGGCGCTGGACGAAGGCGTGGGCGTGTGCGGCAAGGACGGCCAGAGCGTGCCGGTGGGCGTCGGTCAGCCGACCCTGCGCATCGATTCAATGACGGTGGGCGGTACCGCGTCCTGACACGTTCGCCCTCTCCCTTCGGGGGGGGGCGTCCGATGGTCACGCGTCTTCATCGTCCGTTGCTTCGTCGCCGGAAGCGTCGTCGTCGACGTCCGCTTCCAGCTCCTTCAGCAGCTGAAAGATCTCCCGGTAGGCGCGCGGCGGCTTGTTCGGTGTGGCCTTTTCGATGCGCGCCTGGCGGATCAGCGAGCGCAGGTGCTGGCGGTCGAGATCGCTCTGGCGGGCGATGAGTTCGGCCAGTGCGTCGTCGGAAGTTTCTTCGGCGATCAGGCGCTCGCGCAGCGCTTCCATGCGATGCATGGCGGCCGTTTCCTGGCGCTGCTTTTCACGGTTCACGCCGAGCGCGGCGCGGGCGGCGGCGAAGGTGTCGTCGTCGTAGCGGCGCATCACCTTGGCGAGGAAGCCGAGCTGGCGCTTGCGCGCGATGTGTGCGGTGATGCGGCGTACGTTGGCGATCTCGTTGCGCACATCCTCGGGCAGCTCGATCTTGGCCAGCTTGGCCGGCTGCATCTCCACCAGCTGGGTGGCGAAGGCGAGCACGGCCAGCGCGTCGCGGCGCTGCTGGGTGCGGCTGGGGCCGTATTCGGTGTCGTCCAGCTCGTGCTGGTTGCGGCTGCGGCTGGGGCTCACGAGGAAGTTCCTGTGGAAGGGTTGTCAGGGGTGTCGTCGCTGTCGGCCTGTTCCAGCGCAAAGCGCGGAATCGGCTCGCCCTCCAGCTCCACCGTTTCGCAGAACATCGCCGCCGGGCGCACCCACAGGCCGTGCTCGCCGTACAGCGCCTGGTACACCACCAGCGGTTCCATCGTCTCGCTGTGGTGCGCGGTACCCAGCACGCGATAGCGCTGGCCCTTGTAGTGGCGGTAGATGCCGGCGGCTGGTTGCATGGGACTCTCCACAGCGGCCAGACTGGCGCGCTCTTTTCAACCGGGCCGTGCGACCCCATTTGTGGGGATTCGGACGGCGAGGGTCGTCCATTCTACCCGCCCCCCTTGCAGGAATCCCACGTGAGCGAGATCGCCCTCCACCCCGACCGCAGCGCCGACGAACTGCACCGCCTGGCCAGCCTGGCCGAGGACGTGATCCGCCGCGCCCGCGCCGCCGGCGCCAGCCAGGCCGAGGTGGCTGCCAGCATCGACACCGGGCTCAACGTGAACGTGCGCCTGGGCGAGGTGGAGACGGTTGAACACACCCGCGACCGCGGCTTCGGCCTCACCGTGTACTTTGGCCAGCGCAAGGGCTCGGCCAGCACGGCGGACCTGAATCCGGACTCGATCCAGGCCACCATCGACCAAGCCTGCGCCATCGCGCGCTACACCGAGGAAGATCCGGCCGCCGGCCTAGCCGACGCGGCGCTGATGGCGACTGACTTCCCCGATCTGGACCTGTGGCATCCGTGGGCGATCGACACTGCCGGCGCCATCGCGCTGGGCCAGCGCATCGAGGATGCCGGCCGCACGCATGCCGGCATCAGCAACTCCGACGGCGCCAGCGTGCAGATGGGCGAGAGCCTGTCGGTGTACGCCAACTCGCACGGTTTCGTCGGTCGTGAGCGCGGCACGCGGCATTCGATCTCGCTGTCGCTGATCGCCGGCGACGAGGCCGGCATGCAGCGCGATTACTGGTACGACAGCGTGCGCGACGCGGCGAAATTCATGGACGCCAGGGCGCTGGGCGACAAGGCCGCCGAGCGCACGCTGGCACGACTGGGCGCGCGTAGCCTCTCCACGCGGCAGTGCCCGGTGCTGTTCGCGCCGGAGCTGGCGCGCGGGCTGATCGGGCATCTGGTCGGTGCGGTGAGTGGCGGGGCGCTGTATCGACGCGCCAGCTTCCTGCTCGACCACGTGGGCCAGTCGGTGATGCCGGCGTGGATGAACATCGTCGAGCGGCCGCGGCTGATCGGTGGGCAGGCTTCCGGCGCGTTCGATGCCGAAGGCGTGGCCACCCGCGACAGCGCGCTGGTCGAAGGCGGCGTGCTGGCGCGCTACGTGCTCGGCAGCTATTCGGCGCGCAAGCTCGGCCTGGCCACCACCGCCAACGCGGGCGGCATCCACAACCTCATCGTCGATGCCGGCAGCGCCGACGGCGAGCGCAGCGACTTCGCCGGCATGCTCGCGCGTCTGGGTACCGGCCTGCTGGTGACCGAGCTGATGGGGCAGGGCGTGAGCACCACCACCGGCGACTACTCGCGCGGCGCGGCGGGCTTCTGGGTCGAGAACGGGCGGATCGCCTATCCGGTCGAGGAGATCACCATCGCCGCGAACCTGCGCGACATGTTCCGCGGCATCGTGGCCGTGGGCACCGACGTGGACCTACGCTCGCATCTGCTCACCGGCTCGATCCTGCTCGAGCGCATGACGGTGGCGGGCGAGTAGTTCACCCACCCCGTGCGCAAAAGGCTGCGCCCGCGGTAGCATCTGCGGCAAATCGCCACGTCGTGGCGGTCTGCCACCACTACCGAGGGTCTGGTCATGAGCGTTCCACCCGATGACGTCGTTCCCCCGCCGCCGCCGCTGCACGACGAAGTGCCGGCCTCTGTCGTGCCGTCCGCCGAAGAGCGGCAGTGGGCGATGTTCGGCCATTTGTCCGCCCTGCTGGGGCTGGTTACCGCTGGCTGGGCCTGCTTCCTGGGACCGCTGGTGATCTGGCTGGTGAAGAAGGACACCATGCCGTTCGTCGCCGACCAGGCGAAGGAGGCGCTGAACTTCAGTATCACCGTGATGATCGCCGGGGCGATCTGCTGGATCCTGGTGTTCGTGCTGATCGGTTTCGTGCTGCTGTGGGCATTGGCCATCGTCTGGATCGTGTTCACCATCATGGCGGCGATCAAGGCCAACGAGGGCGTCGCCTACCGTTATCCGTTCGCGCTGCGGCTGATCAAGTAAGCCGGTTGCCAGTGCAAGATAAAGGCCGCCCATCTGGGCGGCCTTTTTCGTTGGGTCAGGCGGATCAGCGCAGCCGGTGCGCGGCGTACAGCGCCAGCTCGCGCAGCGGCGAATGCGGCGCGTCCAGCGGGCCGAGTGCGGCGAGCGCTTCCTCGGTGAGCTCGGCCAGCCGGGCACGCGAGGCATCCAGCCCGAGGATCGAGGGAAAGGTGGGCTTGTCGGCGGCCGCGTCCTTGCCGGCGGTCTTGCCGATCACTGCCGATTCGCCTTCCACGTCGAGGATGTCGTCGCGCACCTGGAAGGCCAGGCCCACGGCGTGGGCGTAGCGGTCCAGCGCATCGAGCGTGTCGGTGTCCGCGCCGGCGGCCATGGCGCCGAGCTGCACCGAGGCGCGGATCAGCGCACCGGTCTTGCAGGCGTGCATGTGCTCCAGCTCGGCCAGCGTCAGCACGCGGCCCACCGCGGCCAGATCCAGCGCCTGGCCACCGGCCATGCCCTCGGCGCCACAGGCGCGGCCCAGCGCGCGCTGCATGGCCATGCCAACGGCCGGCTCCACCGGCGCCTGCGCCAGCAGTTCGAAGGCCAGCGCCTGCAGCGCGTCGCCGGCCAGGATCGCCATCGCCTCGCCAAAAACGATGTGGCAGGTGGGGCGGCCGCGGCGCATGGCGTCGTCGTCCATCGCCGGCAGGTCGTCGTGCACCAGCGAATAGGCGTGGATCAGCTCCACCGCGCAGGCCGGCATGTCGAGCGCGGCATCGCCGTGACCCAGCGCGTGACCGGCCGCGTAGACCAGCAGCGGGCGCAGCCGTTTGCCGCCGCCCAGCACGGCGTAGCGCATGGCGCGGTGCAGGTCGGTGGGCGGGGTGTCGTCGGCGGGCAGGGCATCGGCCAGCGCGCGGTCGGCGCGGTCGATCAGCGCCTGCAGCGCGGAGCCAAGCTCAGAGTTCGGGTTCAAACGGTTCGGCGCTCTCAGGGGCGTCGGGATCGAGCAGCAGGCGCACGCGCAGATCGGCCTTCTCCAGCGCCTGTTGGCAGTGGCGGTAGAGGCCGATGCCGCGCTCGAACGAGGCCAGCGAATCGTCCAGGCTCAGGTCGCCGCCTTCCATCTTCGCCACCAGCTGTTCGAGCTCGTCGAGCGAGTGCTCGAAGTCGGCGACTGGCGCGGGATTGGCAGGGGCGGGAGCGGTCTTGGCCATGGCCGGGAACGCTAACGCAGCGGGGGCGCTGAATCAATGGAAATGCGCGCTGGTTGCGGCTGAAAGCCGTGGCGTGCGGCCGTTCGCGGCGCAGGCGTCCGGCGCGTTCGGGTCGGCTCGATCAACCGGGGTGACGGGCGCCCCGGCCAGGGCGCCAGTGCAGGCGCTCGCCGGGCCCGCCGAGCAGGGTCTGGCCGCGTGCGGTGAGCCAGCGGTCGCCGACCGCGATCAACGCCTCGCCCTCGTAGATCATCGGGCAGCCTGCGCGCTGCCAGGGCGGCAGCGCGGCTTGCTGGAACAGGTCGCGCAGCTCGCGGGTATGGCGATCGCCGGCCGGCTTGAGGTGCTCGCCACCGCGACGCAGGCGCACGATGAGCGGCGTATCGAGCGCGCCATCCAGGATGAGCTGGCCGCCGTCCGGCAGCGCGAGCGGACTGCCCCGCCAAGGGGTCTGCCAGCCCGGATCGATCGCGACGGCAGGCGGTAGCGCCCACAGTCGCCCCTTCCACACGTGCAGTTCGGCGCCGGCCCAGCGGATGCAGGGCACGCGTCCCTCGCGCGCATCGAGCTGGCGCTCGATCTGCGCGCGCTGGGCGTTTCCGGGTGCGGGCAGCTGGCGGGTATGCAGCCAGTGGTCGAGCAGCGGTTCGCGCAGGGCCGGCGCCAGTGCACGCCAGCCGGCGGCGTCGAGGCTGGCGCGGTGCGCGTCGTGCAGGCGGTCGAACGCCGACAGCCACTGCTCGCGCAACGAATCGGCGGCGGCGCGGCAGAGCGCGGCGCTGTGGGTGATGGCGTCGACCGCGCCCGGCCAGTGCGCTGCCAGGCGCGGCAGGATCTCGCTGCGCAGCTGATTGCGACCCAGTCGCGGGTCGGCGTTGGCTGGATCGTCCAGGCAGGCCAGTGCATGGGTTTGCACGTAGGTGCTCAGGGCTGAACGCGGGAGCTCGAGCAGCGGGCGCCACAGCTCGCCGACGCCTAGCGGCCGCCGCTCGCGCATGCCGCCGAGCCCCTCCGGCCCGGCGCCACGCAGCAGCTTCAACAGCACGGTTTCCGCCTGATCGTCACGATGGTGTGCGGTGAGCAGTAGCTCCCCCGCTGCGAGGTTGACGGCCAGGGCGGCGTAACGCGCCTCGCGCGCGGCCGCTTCGATGCCGCGTCCGGCGGCGAGGTCCACCGTCACGCGGAGCACCGTGCACGGAACGCCGAGGCTCGCGCAGAAGGCGCGCGCATGGTCCGCCCAGCGCGCGCTGAGCGGATGCAGACCGTGGTCGACGTGTACCGCACGCAGCGCGCCGCGACGCGGCAGCGCGGCCAGGGCATGGAGCAGAGCAGTGGAGTCGGGGCCGCCGCTGAAGGCCACGCACAGCGCGTCCTCCGGCGCTGCGGCGAGCTGGGCGGTCAGGTGCTGGACGAGCGAGGCGGACAACGGCGCAGAGGTGATGGGCAGCAGCGTGCCGCGTTACTTGCGGCGCTTGTTGCGCACGTACAGCGTGCGCGCCGGGCCATCGCCGCGCTGGTCGATCTCGAACAGTCCGATCGCATCGACCAGCTCGCTGAGCTTGCGATAGCCGTAGTTGCGCGGGTCGAACTCCGGCGCCTGCTTGGCCACGGACGAGCCGATCGCGCCCAGGTGCGCCCAGCCGCTGTCGTCCGACACGCCATCGATCGCGTTGCGCAGCAAGCCGACCAGGCGCGCATCGCCCTTGAGCTGCTGCTGCGACATCGGCTTGGTCGGATGTTCGTCCTCGGGCTTCTCTACCAGCAGCTCGGTGTAGATGAACTTGTCGCAGGCGGCGACGAAGGGCTCGGGCGTCTTCTTCTCGCCGAAGCCGTACACGGTGAGCCCGGACTCGCGGATGCGCGCGGCCAGCCGGGTGAAGTCGCTGTCGCTGGAGACGATGCAGAACCCGTCGAAACGCCCGGTGTAGAGCAGGTCCATCGCGTCGATGATCATCGCCGAGTCGGTGGCGTTCTTGCCGCGCGTGTAGCCGAACTGCTGGATCGGCTGGATGGAGTAGGTGAGCAGGGTTTCTTTCCAGCTCTTCAGGTGCGGGCCGGTCCAGTCGCCGTAGATGCGCTTGGCGTGGGCGGTGCCGTACTTGGCGATCTCGGCGAGCAGCCCCTCGACGATGGCGGGCTGGGCATTGTCGGCGTCGATCAGCACGGCGAGGCGGGCAGAGGCAGGCGTGGCCATGGCGGTGGGTTCCTTGGGCGATCCGGCCTGCATCATCGCAGAGCCCGGGGTCAACACGGCACGCCGGCGTTAAGCAGCTTGGCGCGCAGCGCCGCCATGCGTAGACCTGCGCGCGGTTGCCCTCAACGCGCTGGACTTGAAAATGCGCCCATCGCTGTCCCGCCAACTATCCCGTTCCTGGGCGGAGGGCAGCGCATGAGCCGGGTCCGTCGGAACGTGCCCGGCCTTGGTAGCCGGAGTGCCGCCGTGCCAGAAAAGCCTGCGCGTGCCTGACGACGGCAGCCAGACACGGCGATGGATTCAGCCCTCGGCGTAGGCGCCGTAGCCGCGCAGGCGCTGGTAGCGCTGGGCCAGCAGGTCGCTGACGTTCATCGCCTCGAGCCGGTCCAGTTCGTTGAGCAGCACGGCCTTGAGGCGGATCGCCATCGAGTGCGGGTTGCGGTGTGCGCCACCCAGCGGCTCGCGCACCACCTTGTCGATCAGGCCGAGCTCGAGCAGGCGCGGCGCGGTGACGCCCATGGCGTCGGCGGCGTCGCGCACCTTGTCCTGGCTCTTCCACAGGATCGAGGCGCAGCCCTCGGGCGAGATCACCGAGTAGATCGAGTACTGCAGCATCAGGGTGCGGTCGCCCACGCCGATCGCCAGCGCGCCGCCGGAGCCACCTTCGCCGATCACCGTGCAGACCACCGGCACCTTCAGCTCGGCCATCTCCAGCAGGTTGCGGGCGATCGCCTCGCTCTGGCCGCGTTCCTCCGCGCCCACGCCGGGGTAGGCGCCGGGGGTGTCGATGAAGGTGAGGATGGGCAGGCCGAAGCGTTCGGCCATCTTCATCAGGCGCAGCGCCTTGCGATAGCCCTCGGGGCGCGGCATGCCGAAGTTGCGGCGTACCTTGCCCTTGGTGTCGCGGGCTTTCTGGTGACCGATGATCATCACCGAGCGACCGTTGATGCGGCCCAGGCCGCCCACGATGGCGGCGTCGTCGGCGAACGCGCGGTCGCCGGCCAGTTCGTGGAATTCCTCGCAGATCGCGCCGATGTAATCGAGCGTGTACGGCCTGCCGGGGTGGCGCGACAGCTGGGTGACCTGCCAGGAGTTGAGGTTGCGGAAGATCTCGGCCGTCTTGACCTTGAGCTTCTCGCGCAGGCGGCGCACCTCGTCGTCGATGTTGAACGCCTGGCCGTCGCTGGCGTGGCGAAGCTCGTCGATCTTCGCTTCCAGCTCGGCAATGGGTTGTTCGAAATCGAGGAAGTTGGGGTTCATTCGCTGCGTTTCAGGACAATAAGCAGGGCAGTATAGCGGGGCGAGAAAAAACGCGAGAACGCCGCCGTATTGTAAGAGCGCAGCCTGTGCGCGAAGGCTTTTTGGCTTTGCTGTCGATCAGGAGCAACAGCGTTCGCGCACAGGGTGCGCTCCTACTCCTGGCTTTTGACGATACGCAGCCGCGCGGCTTCCACGCCGGGCAGGGCGCGCACGGCGCGCAGCAGGTCGGGGATGGCCTCCACCCGCCAGGCTTCGCCCAGTTCGAGGTCCGCCTGGGCGTCGCGGTTGTGATAGCCGTGCAGCACCACGCTGGCGCGCCCGCCGCGGAAGCCGGCCAGGGTGCGCTGCAGCTGGGCGGGAAAGTCCGGTGAGATGCCGTTGAGCTTCAGGCGCAGCAGGCGGGCATGCCGGCGGCAGGCGTCGGCGAGGGTGATCGCGCTGCGCGCGCGCACCTGGAAACCGCCGCCGGAGAAATCGTCGATACGCAGGCCGCCTTCGACGATCAGCATCTCGTCGCGCACCAGCAGCGGCGCAACCTGCTGGAACAGTTCGCCGAAGAAGCTCACCTCGATGGTGCCGGTGCCGTCTTCCAGTCGCACGAAGGCGTCCGAATCGCCGCGCTTGCGCACGGCGGTGACCATGCCGGCGACCGTCCACGGCGTGTCCGGGCCGCGGCGGAAGCGGTTCGCCTCGCCGTCGTCGTTCTTGCGCGGCCGGGGCGGCTGGTAGCGATCGACGATCTCGCCCAGCGGGCAGGTGGACAGCTGCGCCAGCTCGTCCTTCCACGGGTCGGTGGGATGGCCGGAGAGGTAGTGGCCGAGCGTGTCGCGTTCGCCCTTGAGCTTTTCCTCCAGTGGCCACTCGGGCGCGGTGGGCAGGTCGATCTGCACCACCGGCGTGATGGCGCCCATCGCCGCGCCGAACATGTCGTTCTGGCCGGACTGCTTGTCGCGCAGGTGCTGCTCGGCGGCCTTGATCGCGTCGGGCAGTTGCAGCATCAGGCTGGCCCGGGTGGGGGCCAGTGCGTCGAGCGCGCCGGAGTAGATCAGTGCCTCGAGCACGCGGCGGTTGAGCTTGGTCGGATCGACGCGGCGGCAGAAATCGGCCAGGTCGGTGTAGGAGCCGTGCGCGCGCTCGGCGACGATCGCCTCGCAGGCGCCCTGGCCGACGCCCTTGATCGCGCCCAGGCCGTAGCGGATGGTCTTGGGTTCGGTCGCCACGAACATGAATTCCGAGGCGTTCACATCCGGCGGCAGCACGGTGATGCCGATCGCGCGCGACTCGTCCAGGAACGTCACCGCCTTGTCGGTGTTGTCCATGTCCGAGGAGATCGTCGCGGCCATGAATTCGGCTGGGTAGTGCGCCTTCAGCCAGGCAGTCTGATAGGACACCAGCGCGTAGGCGGCCGCGTGCGACTTGTTGAAGCCGTAGCCGGCGAACTTCTCCATCAGGTCGAAGATCTGGTCGGCCTTTTCGCCGGTCAGCCCGTCCTTGGCGGCACCCTCGCGGAACTTGGCGCGCTCCTTGGCCATCTCCTCGACTTTCTTCTTGCCCATCGCTCGGCGCAGCAGGTCGGCGCCGCCGAGCGAGTAACCGCCCACGATCTGCGCCATCTGCATCACCTGCTCCTGATAGACCATGATGCCGTAGGTCTCTTTCAGGATCGGCTCGACGCGCGGGTCGGGATACTCCACCTCTTCCTTGCCGTGCTTGCGCGCGACGAAGCTGGGGATCAGGTCCATCGGGCCGGGGCGGTACAGCGCCACCAGCGCGATGATGTCCTCGAAGCGGTCGGGCTTGGCGTCTTTCAGCATGCGCTGCATGCCGGAGGATTCGAGCTGGAACACGGCGACCGTCTGCGCCTTCTTCAGCAGCTCGTAGGGCGCCGGGTCGTCCAGCGGCAGCGTGGAGATGTCCAGCGGCTCCTCGCCGCTGTGCGCGCGGCGCGCGTTGATCGCCTTCACCGCCCAGTCGATGATGGTCAGCGTGCGCAGGCCGAGGAAGTCGAACTTCACTAGGCCGACCGCCTCGACGTCGTCCTTGTCGTACTGGGTCACCACGCCGGCGCCGCCCGGCTCGCAGTACAGCGGGGCGAACTCGGTGAGCGGCTTGGGGCCGATCACCACGCCGCCGGCATGCTTGCCGGCGTTGCGGGTCAGGTTTTCCAGCTTCAGCGCGAGGTCGATCAGCGGCCGCGCCTCGTCCTCGTCCTGCTCGTACAGCTCGCAGAATTCCTTGACGACGCGTTCGGGCTCCTTCTTCGATTTTTCGCTGCGGCCGAGCGCGTCGGACAGCGTGAGGTCGAGCGGACGCGGCGGGATCAGCTTGGCGATCTTGTCGACCGCGTTGTAGCCCATGCCCAGCACGCGGCCCGAATCGCGCAGCACCGCCTTGGCCGCCATCGAGCCGTAGGTGATGATCTGGCTGACGTGGTCGCGGCCGTACTTGCGCGACACGTAGTCGATCACCTCGTCGCGGCGATCCATGCAGAAGTCGATGTCGAAGTCGGGCATCGACACGCGTTCGGGGTTGAGGAAGCGCTCGAACAGCAGGTCGAACTGCAGCGGGTCCAGGTCGGTGATCTTCAGCACCCAGGCCACCAGCGAGCCGGCGCCCGAGCCGCGGCCGGGGCCCACCGGGATGCCGTTCTGCTTACCCCAGTTGATGAAGTCGGCCACGATCAGGAAGTAGCCGGGGAAGCCCATCTTGATGATGACGTCGAGCTCGCGCTCCAGCCGCTCCTCGTACTCGGCCAGCGTCTTGCCCGGCGCCAGCGGTGCGGCGGCCAGGCGCTCGGCCAGGCCCTGGCGCGACAGCTCGCGGATGTAGCTGGCCAGGTCGTGGCCTTCGGGCACCGGGAAGTCCGGCAGGTAGTAGGTGCCGAACTGCAACTCGAGATTGCAGCGCTTGGCCAGCTCGACAGTGTTTTCCAGCGCCTCGGGCAGGTCGGCGAACAGCGCCTGCATCTCCTCGGGCGACTTCAGGTACTGCTGGTCGGCGTAGTCGCGCGGGCGCTTCGGATCGGCCAGCACGCGGCCCTGGTTGATGCACACGCGCGCCTCGTGCGCCTCGAAATCCTCCTGCTTGAGGAAGCGCACGTCGTTGCTGGCGATCACCGGCAGGTTGAGCTCGGTGGCCAGCGCCAGCGCAGCGGTGTTCCAGGTTTCCTCACCGTCGCGGCCGCAGCGGGTGAGTTCGAGGTAGAGGCGGTCGGGGAATAGCCGCAGCAGCGGACGCAGGCGCGCCGAGGCGGCCTCGATCCCCTGGTTCACGGCGATGCGGCCGATCTCGCTGTCACGACCGAGCAGGGCGATAAGGCCATCGGTGGCCTCGGGCGTGAGCCACGCGGCGTCCACCATCGCCTTGCCGCCGTGCTGGCCGTCGCGCCAGGCGCGCGACACCATCCGCGAGAGATTCAGGTACCCCGGATGGTTCTGGCACAGCGCGGTGAGCCGCCACGGGCGCGGATCGTCCGGCGCGCTGATCCACAGGTCGCAGCCGCCGATCGGCTTGATGCCGGCCGCGCTGCACGCCTTGTAGAACTTCACCAGCGCGAACATGTTGCTCTCGTCGGTGAGCGCGACGGCCGGCATGCCAGCGCGCACGCAGCCGTCGACCAGCGCCTTGATGCGGATGGTCGAGTCGACCAGCGAGTATTCGCTGTGCAGGTGCAGGTGGACGTAGCGGGCGGACATGGTGCACGCGCGAGGTGGTCGCCCAGCCTAGCCGCGGCCCTGCGGGGCGGCAAGAATTGACATCCCGCGCCGGGGCTTTGCGCCAGTTGGCATCTGGCCTGCGCCGCGCGGGTCGCGTGCGCGGCCCGCGTCGAGGCAGGCGATCAGCGAATGGCGAAGCGCTCGCTGACGTCGACGGCCGGGGTGAGATGGTCCAGCGGACCGATGCTCAGGCCGCGGCCATCGTAGTCGCGATGCCGTTGGTCCGGCGCCGCCACAGTCGCACCGGCGAGGGGCGCGTCGGCGGTGCCGCGGATTTCGCTGGGGAACAGGAGGGCCGGCGTGTCCGTCGCCATCGAAGGGTGGGACCGTTGCGATGTCATGGCGCGACTCCAGGCGGGGGTTCCGCGGTCGGGAGGATGCTTCCCGGTCGTAGCGCGCATCGGACCGGACAGCATCCGTGCGTGGGGTGGCGGCTGGATGGCCATGCCGGTCGCCACCGTGGTGTCCTTGGCGTCATGGATGCGGGCAGTGGCCGAAAGGTTGCGGCGGGGATCCGTGACACGCCGGATGGGGGTATCGGGCGATGGCAAGATCTTACGCCGCACTCCGGGCGCGGACGCATGCCATCAGACGGGTGTTCATGAACATCCGGTGGCCCTGCTTATGCTTGGCCGGTGGCGTCGACGCCGGCCGCTCAGAACAGCGTCATCTGCTCCAGCGCCCGGCCCACCGGCGCGAAGCTGCGCCGGTGGTGCGGGCAGGGTCCCAGACGCTGGAGCGCGTCCAGATGGCCCGGCGTAGCGTAGCCTTTGTGGACGGCAAAACCGTAGCCGGGGTGCTCGGCATCTAGTTGCACCATCAGGCGGTCGCGGCTCACCTTGGCCAGGATCGAGGCGGCACTGATCGCCGGTTCCAACGCATCACCGCCGACAATGGCGCGGCCGGCGCAAGGCAGGTCGCGCGGCAGCGCGTTGCCATCCACCAGCGCCTCGTGCGCGGTCGGCGACAGTCCGGCCACCGCGCGGCTCATGCCGACCATGGTGGCCTGGAAGATGTTGATGCGGTCGATCTCCTCGGTCTCGACCACGATCACGCAGTGCGCCAGCGCCCGCTCGATCACCTGCAGGTAAAGCACCTCGCGCCGGCGCTCGCTGAGCTTCTTCGAATCGTCCAGCCCCACGATCGGCCGGGATGGATCGAGGATCACCGCGGCCACCACCACCGGTCCGGCCAGCGGGCCGCGTCCGGCCTCGTCGACGCCGGCGACCAGCACGCGCTGGTCGGGCGCGATCGGCGGTTTCGTCCGCACCCGGCTGGCGACATCACTGCGCATCGGGCCGCTCCAGCAGTTCCGCCACGACATCGGCGGCGGCGTCGCCGGCATGCCCGTGCAGGTCCACGCGAAGCGCGCGGTGCAGCGCCTCGAAGGTCGCCACGATCTGCCCGCGCCGCTCGCTGTCGTTGAACAGCGCCAGCGTGTCATCGGCCAGGTGCGCGGCGGTGCAGTCGTCCTGCATGCGCTCGGCGACGGGCAGCGGACGGTCCAGCCCGTTGGCGCGCGCTAGCACGTTGGGCAGCGAGTAGATGTCGGTCTTGAGCATGCGCAGCCACCGGGCGATGCGGTAGCTGATCGGCGACACGCGGTAACCGACCACCATCGGGCGCTTGGCCAGCATCGCTTCCAGGGTGGCGGTGCCGGAGGCGAGCAACACCACGTCGGCGGCGAGCATCGCCTCATGGGCCTGGCCATCGATCAGTTGTGGCGGCACCGGCCAGTGGCGGCCGACCTGGGCCAGCAGCGCCTGCACCTGTGCCCGCACGCGCGCGTTGGCGGCAGGTACCACCACACGCAACCCCGGGATGGCCGTCGCTACGCGCGCGGCCGCGTCGAGGAAAATCGCGCCCAGCCGCGCGATTTCCGAGCCGCGACTGCCCGGCAGCACCGCCAGCACCGGCACGTCGTGCGGCAGCCCGAGCGCGTCGCGCGCGCCGGCGCGGTCGCCGACCATCGGAAAGCGATCGGCCAGCGGATGGCCGACGAAGCGTGCGTCGACGCCGTGGCGGGCGTAGATCGGTGGTTCCATCGGAAACAGGCAAAGCACGCGGTCGGCGCTGCGCCCGATCTTCTCAGCGCGCTTCTCGCGCCAGGCCCACACCGAAGGGCTCACGTAATGCACGGTGCGCAGACCCGCCTCACGCAATCGGCGTTCCAGGCCGAGGTTGAAGTCTGGCGCGTCGATGCCGATCACCACGTCCGGCTGCATGGAGATCAGGCGCTCTGTCAGTTCCTTGCGCAGCCTGAGCAGGCGGGGCAGGTGGTGCAGCACCTCGGCCAGGCCGAACAGCGACAGCTCGGCCATGTCGTACCAGCTCTCCAGCCCCTGCGCCTGCATGCGCTTGCCGCCGATACCGATGAAGCGGGCCTGCGGGTAGCGCTGGCGCAGGGCGGCCAGCAGGTCGCCGCCGAGCTGGTCGCCGGACTCTTCGCCAGCGATGACGGCGATGGTGGGTGCGTCTGGCGAGACTTCGTTCAATGCCATACGGATGTCCCTACCTCGGGTAAAAGCAGGAGCAAGAGCCCGTGCCTGATGGCCCGATAAGCGGGGCGCTTAACGGGCCAGCGCGCGCTCACTGCGGTCGAGAAACTCGAGCATGGCGCGCACGTCCTCGCTTTCCTGCGCCTGGGCGGCCAGCTGCTCGCGTGCTTCGGCCTGGCTCAGACCGGCCATGTATAGGGTGCGGTAGGCGCGCTTGATCGCCGAGATGCGGGTGGCATCGAAGCCGCGGCGCTTGAGGCCCTCGCTGTTGATGCCACGCGGGCGGCCGCGGGTCTCGTTCGCCATCATCACGAACGGCGGCACGTCCGAGCCGACCAGGCAGCCCATGCCGATGAACGCGTGCGCGCCGACCTTGCAGAACTGGTGCACACCCGAGTAGCCCGACAGGATGGTCCAGTCGCCGATTTCGGCGTGACCGGCCAGCGCCGAGTAATTGGAGAACACCACGTGGTTGCCGATCTGGCAGTCGTGCGCCACGTGCACGTAGGCCAGCAGCCAGTTGTCGTTGCCGATGCGGGTGATACTGCCGCCGTCGCCGGTGCCGCGGTTGATGGTGACGAACTCGCGGATCAGGTTGCGATCGCCGATCACCAGCTCGGTGCGCTCGCCCTTGAACTTCTTGTCCTGCGGATCGCCGCCGAGCGAGGCGAACTGACTGATGCGGTTGTCGCAGCCGATGCGGGTCGGCCCCTCGATCACCACGTGCGGACCGATCGTGGTGCCCGCGCCGATCTCCACGTCCGGGCCGATAACGCTGTAGGCGCCGACGCTGACGTTGTCACCCAGCACGACCGACGGGTCGATCTGCGCGGTGGGATGGACCGAGGCGGCATGGCTCATTTGTCGGACCTCGCGGCGCACATCAGCTCGCAGCTCGCCACTTCCTTGCCGTCCACCAGGGTGCGCGCCACGAACAGGCCCATGCCGCGCATCAGGCGCTTGAGCGAAACCTCCATGCGCAGCTGGTCGCCGGGCACGACGGGGCAGGCGAAACGGGCATTGTCGATCTTGGCCAGGTAGAACAGCGGACTGCCCTGGTTGCCCTTCAGACGGCTGGAGATCTGGGTGAGCAGGCCGGCGCTCTGCGCCATCGCCTCCACGATCAGCACGCCGGGCATCACCGGGTGGCCGGGGAAGTGGCCCTGGAAGAAAGGCTCGTTCATGGTGACGTTCTTCAGCGTCACCACGCTGATGTCGGGTACCAGCTCGATCACCCGGTCCACCAGCAGGAACGGATAGCGGTGCGGCAGCAGCTGCTGGATCTGCTCGACATGCACCGGCAGGCTGAAGTCCGCGGCGTAATCACTCATTGTTGCTGTCCTTCTCCAGCGCCGACAGTCGGCGCGCGTAATCGTCGAGGTGTTTGAAGCGGGCGGCGTTCTTGCGCCACTGGCGGTTGTCCTGCAGTGGCGTGCCCGAGGCGTATTCGCCGGGCTCGCGGATCGAATGGGTCACCAGGCTCTTGGCCATAATGGTAACCCGGTCGGCCAGTTCCAGATGGCCGAGCACACCGGCGTTGCCGCCGATCATGCAGTAGCGGCCGATCTTCGCGCTGCCGGCCACGGCGGCGCAACCGGCCATCGCGGTGTGCGCGCCGACATGCACGTTGTGGGCGATCTGGATCTGGTTGTCCAGGCGCACGTCTTCTTCCAGCACGGTGTCGTCCAGCGCGCCGCGGTCGATGGTGGTGTTGGCGCCGATCTCGCAGTCGTCGCCGATGCGCACGCCGCCGAGCTGCGGCAGCTTGATCCAGTGGTCGGTGTCGAACGCCAGACCGAAACCGTCCGAGCCGATCACCGCGCCCGGATGCACCAGCACCCGCTTGCCGAGCGTCACCCGCGTCACCAACGTCACCCGGGCCACCAGCCGCGATTGGGCACCTACTACGCAGCCCTCGCCGATGATGCAGTGCGGGCCGAGCACGGCACCGTCCTCGATCACCGCGCCGTCTTCCACCACGCAGCAGGGGCCCACGCTGGCGCTCTCGCTCACCCGTGCGGTGGGGGCGACGACCGCGCTGGGATGCACCCCCGCGGGCGCCGCCGGCAGGCGCTCGAACAGCGCCGCGATCTTGGCGTAGGCCACGTAGGGATCGCGCGCGATCAACGCGCTCGCCGGACACTGCGCAGCATCGGCCTCACGCAGCACCACGGTGCCGGCGCGGGTGTGCGCGAGCTGGCTGGCGTATTTGCTGTTGGACAGGAAGGTGAGCTGATCCGGCCCGGCGCCAGCCAGCGTGCCGACGCCATCGACCAGGCGGCTGCCGTCGCCGTGCACGCGCAGGCTGAAGCGTTCGGCCAGCTCACTCACCGTGTACTTGTAGGCGCTCATGCGTACTCCCGGAAAGCGCGCCATTGTAGGGGAGGCGCGTGCAGCTGTCCGTGCGGTGGCGAAGGGAGCCCTGTGGCCGTAACGCACAAGCGCGGCCGGAGCCGCGCTTGTGGGATCTGCCGCGCCGATGTTGCCGACGCTTAGAACTGGCTACCGAAGGTGAACTGGATGCGCTCTTCGTAGTGACGATCTTCCGGCTTGGAGCGGATCGGCGTGGCAAAGTTGATGATCAGCGGGCCGATCGGCGCCTGCCAGTGCAGCGAGATACCGGCCGAGGCGCGCAGATCCTTCGCCTTGAAGCTCTGGTAGTCCTTGTAGGCGTTACCGACGTCGACGAACAGCGAGACGCGGGCGGTGTTGATGTCCTTCAGGAACGGCAGCGGCAGGTACAGCTCGGTGGTGCCGAGCACCTTGAACGCACCGCCGATCGGCTGGGCGTAGTTGTAGTAGCTGCCGTTGCAGTTGCCCTTGGCGTCGGGAACGATCGGTGCACCGTTGGTGCCCACGCCGGAGCACACGCGTGGACCCAGGGTGTTGTCCTGGAAGCCGCGCACGTCGCGCACGCCGCCGGAATAGAAGTTCTGCCAGAACGGATAGTCGACCTTCTGCCCGGCGACGTAATTGCCGAACGTGCCCGAATACGTCTGGTTGCCGTAGGTCTTGCCGTACTGCGCCTGGGCGTCGGTATAGAGCACGAAGCCGCCGCCGACGGGCCAGTAGTGGTTCGCTTCGCCGCTGACGCGGAAATACTCCACCGTGGAGCCAGGCAGCGCGACGTCGGTGGACAGCGACAGCAGGCCGCCACGGGTCGGTGCCCAGTAACCGTTGCGCGTGTCGTGGTTCCAGCCCAGCGTGCCGGTCCACTCGTGGATGGTCTTGTGGCCCAGGGCGTTCTGGTAATCCAGTAGCACCTGCGGCGTGTAGCCGTCGAACAGGTTGATCTTGTTGCTGCTCAGGCCCAGGCCGACGCGCAGGCTGTCGGTCTCGGTGATCGGAATGCCCAGGTAGGTCGAGAACGACTTGGCGCTGGTAGCGTAGTTGGCAAAGTCGGTGTTGCCGTAGTCGGTCTTGGAGTAGCCCAGGCTGTAACCGATGCCCACGCCGCTGTCGGTGAGGTACGGGTTGTAGTAGCTGGCGTTGACGCGCTTGTAGTACGTGCTGCTTTCCGCGCCCACGCTGAAGCTGTCGCCGGTGCCCAGGAAGTTGTTCTGCGACACCGACGCGGACAGGATGATGCCCGAGTACTGCGAGTAACCCACGCCGAACTGCAGGCTGCCGGCGGACTGCTCTTCCACCTTCACTGTCACGTCGACCTTGTCGTCGGTACCCGGCACGCGCTGCTTGTCGATGTCGACCTTCTTGAAGTAGCCCAGCTGCTGCAGGCGGATCTTCGATCGATCGATCGCCGCCTGCGAGTACCAGGAGCCCTCGAGCTGACGCAGCTGGCGGCGCATCACGTCGTCTTCGGTGCGGGTGTTGCCCTGGAAGATCACGCGGCGCACGTACACGCGCTGGCCCGGCTCGATGTAGAAGGTCATGTCGACCGTGCGCTTGTCCTTGTCCAGCTTCGGCACCGGGGTGACCTTGGCGTAGGCAAAGCCGATGTTGGCCAGGATGCCCTTGATCGCATCGGAGGTGGCCTCGACCGCGGCGCGGTTGAAGGTATCGCCGGCCTTGACGAACACCAGCTTGCGCAACGTCTCCTCGGGCAGGATCAGCTTGCCCAGCAGGTGCACGTCGGACACCTTGTAGATCTCGCCTTCCTTGATGCTGGCGGCGATGTACATCTCGCGCTTGTCCGGCGCGATGGTGACCTGGGTGGAGTCCACGCCGAAGTCCGCGTAGCCGCGGTTCATGTAGTAGGACTGCAGCTTCTCCAGGTCGCCGGAGAGCTTCTCGCGCGAATACTGGTCGTTCTTCGAATACCAGGACATCCAGTTGGTAGTGCCCGATTCGAAGTTGTCCTCGATCTGCTTGTCGGTGAACTTGGTGTTGCCGACGATGTTGATTTCCTTGAGCTTGGCGACCTTGCCCTCGCGGATCTCGATGTCCAGCGCCACGCGGTTGCGGTCCAGTCGGGTCACGTGCGGATCGACCGACACGTTGTACTTGCCGCGGTTGTAGTACTGGGTGATCAGCTCCTGCTTCACGCGGTCCAGCGAGAGGCGATCGAAGGTCTCGCCCTCGGACAGGCCGATCTCCTTCAGGCCCTTGCGCAGGTCCTCTTCCTTGATGTCCTTGTTGCCGCGCAGGGTGAGCTTGGCGATGGACGGGCGCTCGACCACCTTGATCACCAGGATGCTGCCCTCGCGGGTGAGCTGCACGTCGCTGAAGAACTTAGTGTTGTACAGCGCGCGGATGGCGCGCTGGGCTTCGTCTTCGGTGAGCTGGTCGCCCTTGTTCACCGGCAGGTAGTTGTAGACCGTGCCGGCAGAGATGCGGCTGAGGCCATCGATACGGATATCGGAAACGACGAACGGCTCGAAAGCCACCGCGTTGGCGGAGAGGGAGGCAAGCAGGATCAGGGCGGCGATACGCTTCATCGTCGATTCCGTTGGGTTATTTCTGCGGGACGATCAAGACGATCGCCCCGGACAATGCGTGGAACAGGAGCATATCCGTGCCGCGGCACAGGTGCCCGAGCGGCCCGGATCGCTCGTCCCGGAGAGGGGCCGGCGATGCAGGCAGCCAGCAGGGAGGGCCGCCATCGCTGCGATCACGACAGCAGGATGCGATGCAGGTCGTTGTAGAACGCCAGGCCCATCATCATGAACAGCAGGGCAAGCCCCACATACTGGCCGGCGATCATGGTGCGCTCGCTCACCGGGCTGCCCTTGACCAACTCGATAAGGTAATACAGCAGGTGACCGCCATCCAAGAGCGGGATCGGCAGCAGGTTGAGGATGCACAGGCTCAGCGAGACCATGCCGAGGAAGTTGAGGAACCAGGCCGGCCCCATGCTGGCCGATTGGTTGGCGACCTGGGCGATGCCGATCACGCCGGAGAGATTCTTGGTGGATGCCTCGCCGGTGAGCATCTTGCCGATCATGCGGAAAGTCTGTGCGGCGCTGCTCCAGGTGGTGCCAAACGAGGCGCTGAGCGCCTTGAGCGGACCGTAATGCTGGATCGCCGACTCGCGCGGCTGCGATTCCACGCCGATCACCCAGCGGGCCGGCTGGCCTTCGAGCGAGGCCTGCTCGGCCACGACGGTAAGCGGTACCGTGGCGCCGTTGCGCTGCACGACCACGGCGAGCGAAGGCGACTTGGCCGCCTGCTCCGGAATCAGCTTCTGGAACTGTGCGTAATCATCGACCGCGATGCCATTGACGCTCACGATGCGGTCGCCGGCGCGCATGCCGGCCTTGGCGGCGGGCAGGCCGGGCATCGCCGTGCCGACGATCGGCGCGGCCGGTGCCAGCGCGAGACCAAGCGTGTCGAGGTACTGGCCGACATCCTGGCCCGCCGGCAGCCGGTCCAGCGGCAGCGAGATGGCACGCTCCGTGCCGTCGACGCTGCGCACCCGCATGCTGAGCGGCTCGCGGCCGAGCAGGGCGTCCACGAGGTCGTCCATGGCGCCGGTCCAGGTCGTCACGCGCTGGCCGCCCACGCTGAGCACGCGGTCGCCCGGGCGGATACCCGCCTCGGCGGCCATGCTGTGCGGCGCGGCGGTAACCACTGGCGCCGCATCGGGCCGACCGAGCATGAACATCGCCCAGAACGCCGCCAGCGTAAAAATGAGATTGAAGCCGGGTCCGGCCGCCACGATCGCGATGCGTTTCCACACCGGCTTGGCGGTGAACTCCTGGTCGCGCAGGGCGGGGTCGACGTCACCCTCGCGGGCGTCGAGCATCTTCACGTAGCCGCCCAGTGGGATCATCGCCACCTGGTACTCGGTACCGTCGCGCGCGGTGCGCTTCCAGATCGCCCGGCCGAAGCCCACCGAGAAGCGCAGCACCTTGACGCCGCAGCGGCGCGCGACCCAGAAATGGCCGAATTCGTGAAAGGTCACCAGCACGCCCAGCGTGACCAGCAACCAGAACACCGAGCCGAAAAAAGGATTCATCGATAAGAGCTTATCAGCATGCGTGGCGGAGGATGCGGCGCGCGGCGGCGCGCGCGGTCTGGTCACGCTCGACGAGCGTCCGGACATCGACCACGGGCTGCGCCGGCAGTTCCGCCAGCACGCTCTCCACCAGGTTGGCGATGTCGAGAAAACCGAGTGCCCCGGCGAGGAAGGCGTCCACCGCGACCTCGTTGGCCGCATTGAGGATGGCCGGGGCGTCGCCGCCGGCGCGCAGCGCCTGGAAGGCCAGGGCGAGGCAGCGGAAGGTGTCGGTATCGGGCGGCTCGAACTGCAGCGGCGCCAGTGCGGCCAGGTCCAGCGGTGCCACGCCGGTATCCACGCGCTCGGGCCAGGCCAGCGCGTGGCCGATCGCGGTGCGCATGTCCGGGTTGCCCAGCTGGGCCAGCACCGAGCCGTCGACGTAGTCCACCATCGAGTGCACCAGGCTCTGCGGGTGCACCAGCACCTCGATGGCATCGGCCGGCGCGCCGAACAGGTGGTGCGCCTCGATCACCTCCAGCCCCTTGTTCATCAGGGTGGCCGAATCGACCGAGATCTTGCGGCCCATCACCCAGTTGGGGTGGGCGCAGGCCTGCGCGGGGGTAATGTCGGCCAGCTCCGCACGCTTGCGGCCGCGGAACGGGCCGCCGGAGGCGGTGAGGATCAGTCGCCGCACGCCGCTTTTGGCGAGGTCCGGCCGACCGCCGGGCAGGCACTGGAAGATCGCGTTGTGTTCGGAGTCGACCGGGATCAGCTCGCCGCCGCCTTCGCGCAGCGCGGCCAGCAGCAGCGGGCCGGCCATCACGACAGATTCCTTGTTGGCCAGCAGCAGGCGCTTGCCGGCACGGGCGGCGGCGAGGGTGGAGTCCAGTCCGGCGGCGCCCACGATGGCGGCGACCACCGTGTCGCACAGGTCGCCCGCGGCCGCGGCGCTGATCGCCTCGGCACCGCTGGCCACCTCGCAGCGCACGCCGGCGGCAGCCAGCGCGCGGGCGAGTCCGGCTTCCAGCGCCGGGTCGGCGATGATCGCCAGATCCGGTCGGTGCCTCTCGCACAAGGCGACCAGGGCGTCGACCTGTCGGTGTGCCACCAGCACAGTGGCGCGGAAGCGCTCCGGGTGCCGGCCGATCACATCCAGCGTACTGCCGCCGATCGAGCCGGTGGCGCCGAAGACGGCCACGCGCCTCATGCGAGCGACATGACGTCGAGCAGCCACAGGCCCAGCGCGAACACCGGCATGGCCGCGAACACACTGTCGAGGCGGTCGAGCAGGCCGCCGTGGCCGGGGAAGATCTGGCCGGAATCCTTCATCTTGGCGTGGCGCTTCATCAGGCTCTCGATCAGGTCGCCCACGATCGAGGCGGCCACGGTGAACGCCGCCACCACGATCAGCCCGACCAGCCGCGCATCGTGCACGCCGAGCAGCCAGCCGCCGATACCGACCACCAGCGCCGCCGCGACGAACGCACCGTAGACGCCCGCCCAGGTCTTGCCCGGGCTGATCTGCGGCGCCAGCTTGCGCTTGCCGAAAAAGCGGCCGGCGAAGTAGGCGCCGATGTCCGCCGCCCACACGATCGCCAGACCGAGGAAGGTCCACCAGTGACCGTGCGGCGCGATGCGGTGGATCAGCACCAGCGCGGCCCACGCCGGCACCATCACGAACAGCCCGGCCACGAGCTTGATGCGGCGGTTTTCCGGGGTGGGCGCGGCAGCGAACGCGAAATGGCGCAGCCATGCGCACGCCGCCAGCCACCACAGCACGCCCACGGCGGCGAGCGCGCCCCACAGGCGGGGATCGTGCGGCCACCACGCGCCGATGATGATCAGCGCGAACAGGGCCAGCATGGCGATCCGTGCCGCGGTGGAAGTCAGCCCGCTGAGCCGCGTCCATTCCCACACGCCCACCAGGAATGCCGCTGCCACGATCGCCGCGAACACCGGCGTGCCCGGCCCCAGGATGATGAACAGGGCCAGCGGAATCAGCAGCAGGGCGGTAAGGGTGCGCTGGAGCAACATGAAATTCCTTCGTGGGTCAGCGCGCAGGCGCGGGGGCGACCTGTTCGCTGGTGCGCCCGTAACGGCGCTCGCGGCGAGCATAGTCGTCGATGGCCCGGGCCAGGCAGGCCTGGTCGAAGTCCGGCCACAGCGTATCGGTGAAATAGAGCTCGGCGTAGGCGGCCTGCCACAGCAGGAAGTTGCTGATGCGCTGCTCGCCGCCGGTGCGGATGAACAGATCCAGCGGCGGCAGCTCGGCCAGGCTCATAAAGCGCCCGAGGGTGGCCTCGTCCAGCGCCTCGGCTGCCAGCTCGCCGCGGCCGATTGCCAGCGCCGCCTGCCGTGCTGCCTGCACGATGTCCCAGCGGCCGCCGTAGTTCACCGCGATGTTGAGTTGCAGGCGGGTGTTGTCCGCGGTGCGCGCCATCGCCCGTTCCATGCGCTGGCGCAATTCCTCACTGAAGCCCACCAGGTCGCCGACGAAGCGTAGTCGCACGCCCTGCACGTGCAGTTCGTCCACTTCCTTGTCCAGCGCGCGCAGGAACAGCCCCATCAGCGCGCTGACCTCGTCCTCGGGGCGCTGCCAGTTTTCGCTGGAGAAGGCGAACAGGGTGAGCGCTTCCACGCCCTGGCGCACACAGCCTTCGATCACGTCGCGCACCGCCTTGCGCCCGGCGTTGTGGCCGAAGCTGCGCGGCTGGAAACGGGCCTTGGCCCAGCGGCCGTTGCCGTCCATCACGATGGCGATGTGGCGGGGCACCCGCGCCAGCGCGTTCATGCGCGCCGGCGCGGACAGGCCGGGGAAGACGCGAGCCGCATCGTCAGATGCTCAGCAGCTCGTCTTCCTTGTGCTTGACCACCGCGTCGACGTCCTTGACGAAGCGGTCGGTCAGCTTCTGGATCTCGTCGTCGGCCTTGCGCTCTTCGTCTTCGGTGATCTGCTTTTCCTTGAGCAGGTCCTTGACCTGCTGCAGGGCGTCGCGGCGGATGTTACGGATGGCGATCTTGGCGTTCTCGCCCTCGTGGCCCACGTGCTTGGCCAGCTCGCGGCGGCGCTCTTCGGTGAGCGGCGGCATGTTGAGGCGGATCACCGTGCCGGCGGTGGTCGGCGTGATGCCGATGTCCGAGGCCATCAGCGCCTTCTCGATCACCGCCACCAGGCTCTTCTCGAACGGCGTGATGATGATCGAGCGTGAATCGCCCAGTGCCACCGAGGCGACCTGGTTCAGCGGCATGTCCGAGCCGTAGTAGGGCACCTTGATGTTGTCCACCAGCGCGGTGCTGGCGCGGCCGGTGCGCAGGCGGGTCAGATCGTGCTTTAGCGCATCGATGCTCTTGCCCATGCGGGTCTGGGCATCGTTCTTGATGTCGTTGATCATGGGTCGTCTTCCGATGGATCAGGCTAGCCGACGAGTATACCAGCGGCTTGCGGGCGGCCCGGGCGGATGCCTCGCGGCCGGGGCGACGACCGCCTGGCCGGCGGTCGTCACGGTGGATCGGCGGGGCGCGATCCGCGCGTGGGAATCAGCTGGCGCCGACCGTGGTGCCAATCGGCTCGCCGCGCATGATGCGCATCAGGTTGCCCGGCACGGTCATGTCGTAGATCACCATCGGCAGGCGGTGGTCGCGGCACAGCGCGATGGCGGCGGTGTCCATCACGGCCAGCTTGCGCTCGATCACCTCGTCGTAGGTGAGGTGGTCGTAGCGGGTGGCGTCGGTGTGCTTGGCCGGGTCGGCGGTGTAGATGCCGTCCACCTTGGTGGCCTTCAGCAGCAGGTCCGCGCCCACTTCCACCGCGCGCAGGGCGGCGGCCGAGTCGGTGGTGAAGAACGGATTGCCGATGCCGGCGGCGAACAGCACGATGCGGCCCTTCTCGATGTGGCGGATCGCGCGGCGGCGGATGAAGTCCTCGGCCACGTCGTGGATCGGCAGCGCGCTCATCACGCGGGCGAAGCCGCCGCGCTTCTCGATCGCGTCCTGCATCGCCAGCGCGTTCATCACGGTGGCGAGCATGCCCATGTGGTCGCCGGTGACCCGGTCCATGCCGGCGGCAGCCAGGCCGGCGCCGCGGAAGATGTTGCCGCCACCGATCACCACGCCGATCTGGATGCCGGCGCGCTGCACTTCGATGATCTCGTCGGCCAGCCGGCCGATCACCTTCGGATCGATGCCGTAGTCGGCCTCGCCCATCAGCGCCTCACCGGAAAGTTTGAGCAGGATGCGCTGGTGCTTGAAGGATTCGCTCATGGGGACTCCGGCAGGGTGGGGCAAACCGGCGCATTGTAGCGGCGGCTGCAAAGTGTTCGTAAGAATTCTGTGGGCGGCGCGGCCGGCAGGGCGCAGGCGGGGAGTCGCGCTCGACCTGTCACACATGAAAAAGCCGCGGTTCCCCGCGGCTTTTCCGGTACTGCGTGCGGCCGGAAAAAATCAGACCTGCATCGCCTTGGCGACCTCGGCGGCGTAGTCTTCCTGCACCTTCTCGATGCCTTCGCCAACGGCCAGGCGGGCCACCGAAACCACCTCGGCACCGTCCTTCTTCAGGGCGTCGCCAACGGTCACGTTGGTGTCCAGCACGTACGGCTGGCCGAGCAGGGTCACTTCCGACACGATCTTGTTGATCTTGCCGGCGATGATCTTCTCCAGGATCTCGGCCGGCTTGGCCTTGTCCTTGTCGGTCATCTGGCTCAGCGCGATGTCCTTTTCCTTCTCGACGAACTCGGCCGGCACGTCTTCGGCCTTGATGTACTGCGGGTTCATCGCGGCCACGTGCATGGCCACGCCCTTGGCCAGCTCCTCGGAGCCGCCCTTCAGAGCCACCAGCACGCCGATGCGGCCGCCGTGGATGTAGCTGCCGATCACGCCGTCGGTCTCGACGCGCGCCATGCGGCGCACTTCGATCTTCTCGCCGATGGTGGCGATCAGCGCCTTGGCGCCTTCCTCGACGTTGCTGGCGCCCGGGAACGCGGCGGCCTTCAGTGCGTCGATGTCGGCGGCGCCGGATTCCAGCGCGACCGTGGCGACGGTGTCGCTGAACTTGACGAAGTCCGGGTTCTTGGTGACGAAGTCGGTCTCGCAGTTGACTTCCACCAGGACCGCCTTGCCGGTGGACTGGGCGGCCACGATGCGGCCTTCGGCGGCGACGCGGTCGGCCTTCTTGTCAGCCTTGGCCAGGCCGTTCTTGCGCAGCCACTCGATGGCGACCTCGATGTCGCCGTTGTTCTCGACCAGGGCCTTCTTGCATTCCATCATGCCGGCGCCGGACCGCTCGCGCAGTTCCTTCACCAGCTGGGCGGAGATGTTGCTCATGTCAATTCCTCGAATGCTTGGGAGCGGCGTGACCTGCGCGAGGCCACGCCGCGGATGAAGCGTCAGGCTTACTCGGCGGCGTCGGCCGACTCGCGACCGCCGCGGCCACGGCCGCCGTCACGACGCGGCGCGCCAGCGCCCTTCTTGGCCGGAGCGCGGCGCGGGGCGGCAGCCTTGCGGTCGTCGTCCTTGGCCACCGGGTTACCTTCCTCGTCGAGCTCGACGAACTCGTCGGCGTCGCCCTGGGCGGCGTTCGGCGCGGCGGCCTTGCCTTCCAGGATCGAGTCGGCGGCGGCGCGGGCGTACAGCTGGATCGCGCGGATCGCGTCGTCGTTGCCCGGGATGGCGTAGTCCACCAGCTCCGGGTTGTAGTTGGTGTCGACCACGGCGATCACCGGGATGCCGAGCTTCTTGGCTTCCTGCACGGCGATGTCTTCGTGACCGATGTCGATCACGAACAGCGCGTCGGGCAGGCGGTTCATGTTCTTGATGCCGCCCAGCGAGTTCTCCAGCTTCTCGCGCTCACGGCGCAGCGACAGCACTTCGTGCTTGACCAGCTTGTCGAACGAACCGTCGGTCTCGGCCGCTTCCAGTTCCTTCAGGCGGGCCACCGACTGCTTCACGGTGCGGAAGTTGGTCAGCATGCCGCCGAGCCAGCGGGCGGTGACGAACGGCATGCCGGCGCGTGCGGCTTCCTCGGCCAGCGGCTCACGGGCGGAGCGCTTGGTGCCGACGAACAGGATGGTGCCGCGCTTCTGCGCCAGACCCGACAGGAAGTTCATCGCGTCGGTGAACAGCGGCAGGGTCTTCTCGAGGTTGATGATGTGGATCTTGCCGCGCGCGCCGAAGATGTACGGCGCCATCTTCGGGTTCCAGTAACGGGTCTGATGACCGAAATGGACGCCCGCTTCGAGCATCTGGCGCATGGTGACTTGGGCCATGGGTGTAACTCCGAATTGTCGGTTCCGAAAAGGAACCTGGGGGTTGGGACCTCCACGCATCCCTTACCTTCGACCGCGGCGTTTCCTGATAAGTGGCGGAAACGGACGCGGCACCCCGAAGGCGGTGCCGATACGTGTGTGGCGTTGGTTGGGCTTGCTCCGCGGCGCGGTTACAATGCCCGTTCGCTATGCAGCCGAGATCGCCCGAAATGGGCGCATACGGTCTGCAAAACTCGTGAATTGTAGCCGGTGCGCCGGTTAGGCGGCAAGTTGCCGGCGGACGTTGATCCCCCGGCCCGCCGCCGCCATCTGGGTGGAACCATGGCCATTACCCTGAAAAGTCCCGAAGACCTGGCCGCCATGCGCGTGGCCGGCCAGCTCGCCGCCGAAGTGCTGGCGATGCTGAAAGAGCACGTCAAGCCCGGTGTCACCACCGAGGATCTGGATCGCCTCGCCTACGAGCACATCGTGAAAGTGCAGAAGGCGATCCCCGCCAACGTGGGCTACCACGGCTTCCCCAAGACCCTGTGCACCTCGGTCAACCACGTGATCTGCCACGGCATTCCGACCGAGAGCAAGGTGCTCAAGGACGGCGACATCATCAATCTCGACGTCACCGTCATCAAGGACGGCTGGCACGGCGACACCAGCCGCATGTACTTCGTCGGCACTCCGTCGGTGCTGGCCAAGCGGCTGGTGGACACCACGCATGAGGCGATGATGCGCGGCATTCAGGCGGTGCGCCCGGGCGCCACGCTGGGCGACATCGGCTCGGCGATCCAGAAGCACGCCGAGGCGGCGGGTTTCAGCGTGGTACGCGAGTACTGCGGCCACGGCATCGGCAAGGTCTACCACGACGAGCCGCAGATCCTGCACTACGGCAAGCCCGGCACCGGCATCGAGCTGAAGAAGGGCATGACCTTCACCGTCGAGCCGATGATCAACGCCGGCAAGCCGCACACCAAGCAGTTGCCCGACGGCTGGACCGTGGTCACCAAGGATCACTCGCTCTCCGCCCAGTGGGAGCACACCATCGCGGTGACCGACGACGGTTTCGAGATCCTCACGCCCTGGCCGGATGCCTGAAGGCAAGGAGTGAGGGGAGAGGAGTGAGAAGCAGAAAGGGGCGCCCGGTGATCGCGGCGCCCTTTGCTTTTTTTGATGACTCTCAGCCCGCGGTGAGAGGTTGGCCCGTGCCGCCGCACCAAGCCTCAGCACCATGCGTGCCCGGGCTCTACACTCATCCCCGCCCCCTGTTCACTCTCTCTCATCCTCTCCATGACCACCGCCTCCGTCCCGTTGCCGCCGCTGCCGCGCCTGCCCGTCGCCGTACCGCGGTCGGGCGTCTCGACCGAGGCGCGCAAGGCGTTGCGTCAGTTGCTGGGCGACATGGACCGCGCGCTGGCCACGGCCTTCCGCGATGGCGCCGATGCCTCCGCCCTGGCCACCCGCCGCGGCGAATCGGTGGCGCGCATCGTGGTGCACGTGTGGAACGCCTGCCTGGGTGACGTGGTGGATACCGCGCTGTTCGCCGTCGGCGGCTTCGGCCGTGGCCTGCTGTTTCCGTATTCGGATGTCGACCTGCTGGTACTCACCACGCGCGACGAGCCGGCGCTGCGCCGCGCGCTGGAGCAATGCTTCGCCACGCTGTGGGACATCGGCCTGAAGGTTGGCCACGCGGTGCGCGAGCCGGCGCAGTGCAAGGCGCTGGCGGCCGAAGAGGCCAGCGTGTTCACCAGCCTGCTCGACGCACGCCGGCTGGCCGGCGATCCGGCGCTGGACGCGGTGCTGCGCGGCATCGTCGACGATCCCTCGCTGTGGCCGCCGCGTGCCTATCTCGGCGCACGGCTGGCCGAGCGCAACGCCCGTCACGCCCGCTTCGACGACACCGCCTACAACCTCGAACCCAACCTCAAGGACGGCCCCGGCGGCCTGCGCACGCTCGATTCGCTGCGCTGGCTGGGCCTGCGCCTGGCACATGCCGACGGCTTCGACGCGATGGTCGCCGAGGGGCTGCTCGATCCGGCCGAACGCGCCACGCTGGCCGAGGCCGAAGCCACGCTGCGCCGCTACCGCTTCGCCCTGCATCTGGAAGCGGGGCGGCCGGAAGAGCGGCTGCTGTTCGACTTCCAGCGTGGGCTTGCCGCCCGACTGGGCTTCGTCGACCAGCACGAGAAGAACCTCGGCGTGGAGCAGTTCATGCAGGGCTATTACCGCGCGGCCAGTCAGGTCGAGCGGCTGGGTGTGCAGATCGTCGAGCGCTTTGAGGAAATGCTCGAGCCGGACGGGCCGATGACGCCGATCGGCGACGGCTTCGTGCAGCACGGCCGGCGCATCGCCGCCAGCGATCCGGAGCTGTTCATGACCCGGCCGGCGGCGCTAGTGGAGATCTTCCTGGCCCGGCTGGATCATCCCGAGCTGATCGGCTTCAGCGCCGAAACCATGCGCCGCATCCATCAGGCCACCGCGACGCACGGCACCGCGCTGGCCGACGATCCCGCCGCGCTGGCTGCGTTCCTGAAGCTGTTACAGCGCGGCGCACCGGCGGTGGATGCCCTGTGGCGGATGAACCGCCACGGCCTGCTGGCGGCGATCCTGCCCGCGTTCGGCAAGGTGTTCGGGCGCATGCAGTACGACCTGTTCCATGTCTACACCGTGGACGAACACACGCTACGGGTGCTGCGCAATCTGGCGCGCTTCGCCGATCCGGCAGCGGCGAAGGAGTTCCCGCTCGGCTGCCAGATCTGGGCCTCGCTGGACAAGCCTGAGCTGATGCTGCTGGCCGGCTTGTTCCACGATATCGCCAAGGGCCGCGGTGGCGATCATTCGGTGCTGGGTGAGGAGGATGCACGGGTGTTCTGCACGCGGCTGGGCATTTCGCCCGAGGGGGTGGAGACGGTGGCCTGGCTGGTGCGCTGGCACCTCTTGATGAGCACCACTGCTCAGCGTCAGGACATCACCGATCCGGACGTAGTGACGCGATTCGCCGAGGCGGTGGACGACCGCCTGCGGCTGGATCGCCTGTACCTGCTCACCATCGCCGACATCATCGGCACCAGCCCGCGGCTGTGGAACGCCTGGAAGGACCGCCTGCTGGCCGACCTCTACACCGCCACCCGCTACGCGCTGCGCAGCGAGGCCGCGCTGCCGCGCGACGCCGGCGCGAGCATCGCCGAATGCCGCACCTACGCCATGGCGCTGCTGGAAGCGGAAGGCTTCGCGCAGGCGCAGGTCGAGCAGGTGTGGACGGATTTCCCCGAGCGCAGCTTCCTGCGCCACCGCCCCGAGCAGGTCGCCTGGCAGACCGCGGCGATCCTGCGCGCCGCCGGCACGCTGCCGCTGGTGGAGGTGCATCCGTTCTCGATTCGCGGCAGCACCGAGCTGTTCGTCTACGCGCCGGACCGCGACGGCCTGTTCGCCAGCGTCACCGCGATGCTCGACCGCATGCACTTCTCGGTGATGGAGGCGCGCGTGCTCAGCTCGCCCAGCGGGCTGGCGATGGATACCTTCCTGCTGCTGGAGGCGGACACCCAGATGCCCGCCAACGCCACGCGCTCGGATGAACTGCGCCAGCGCCTGCTGCGCGCGCTGGCCGAGGCCAAGCCGGTGCAGCCGACGCGCCGCGGGCTGTCGCGGCACCTGAAGCATTTCCAGATGCCGCCGCGCATCGCCTTCAGCGCGATCGACGGACGCACCCAGATGGCCCTGGTTTGCACCGATCGCCCCGGATTGCTGGCGGCCGTGGCGCAGGTGCTGCTGGAGGTCGGCGTGCGCGTGCAGGACGCGCGCATCGCCACCTTCGGCGAGCGGGTGGAGGATTTCTTCCAGCTCACCGATCGCCACGATGCCCCCTTGTCGGCCGAACTGCAGGAGCACCTGCGCAGCGCGCTGCTGCAGCGACTGGCGCCGGCCAAGGCTTGAGGGCCTGCTCGAACGTGGTCTTAAGCGAGGCGTAGTTGCCGGGGTCGCATCGCGCTTCCCGCTTTAGCCCTCTCCCCTGAGCTTGCTCGTGGGAGAGGGTTGAGTGAGCAGGCTCGGATGTCGCAGGCATCCGGGTGTTGCGGTGTTCGCCAGAAGCGCCCCCTCACCCCAGCCCTCTCCCCCGAACGATGAAGCCGTTCAGGGGAGAGGGAGCGAAGCGCGGATGCCGGGGCCGCGTCGCGCTTCCCGCTTTAGCCCTCTCCCCTGAGCTTGCTCGGGGGAGAGGGTTGGGTGAGGGGGCTCGGATGTCGCAGGCATCCGGGTGTTGCGGTGTCGGCAGAAGCCCCCCTCACCCCAGCCCTCTCCCCCAAGCGATGAAGCCGTTCAGGGGAGAGGGAGCGAAGCGAGGATGCTTGGGGCGGAGTATCGTCGGCCCGCCGCAATGGGCGGCCCGGTTCGGGGAGTGTCATGTCGATCAAACGCATCGTTGCGCTGGCTGCGGCGGGCCTGTGCCTGTGGGGCGCGCTCATCGGGTCGGCCTTCGCGGCCGAGCCTGCCGCCAAGCCGACAACGAGCTGGGTCTATCCGCTGATTCCCAAGTTCGGTGCGGTGCACCCGCGGCCAGACCTGCCCGAGCAGCCCGATCCCAAGGCCGACTACAAGGTGTTCGTCGACGTGGTCAGCGGCAACCCGGACCACGCCAAGCCGCTCGAATCGCTCGATCGCCTGGCGCGACTGGTCAACCTGATGGCCTACGCCAAGGTGCCCGCCAGCCACGTGCACATCGTGGCGTTGATCGAGCGCCAGGCGACCCCGGCCGTGTTCGGCAACGCGGCGTATCGGGCGCACTTCCAGGTGGACAACCCCAACCTGGAGATCCTCCACGCGCTGAAGGCCGCCGGCGTGCACCTGATGGTGTGCAGCCAGGCGCTGGCCGGCATGGGCGTAGCCGACAGCGCGGTGTCGCCGGATGTCGCGGTGACGCTGTCGGCACTCACCGACGCGGTGGTCTACGGCCGGCGCGGCTACAGCTATATGCAGCTGTAGTGGACTGCGGACGTCTGGACGGCCATTCGGCGTCACGCTTCGGCCCGCGGTCGGGTGCGCGCTGCTAAGTGCAGTAATCTTGGCGGCCCGACCTCCGATCACAGGCCGTATCCGCCCATGCAGCAGCTTGCCTCCCTCATCGACGATGCCTTCGAGCGTCGCGCCTCGCTCGCCCAGAGCGAGATCGAAACCCACCTGCGCCCGGCCGTCGGCCAGGTGCTCGACCTGCTGGAAAGCGGCGAGCTGCGCGTGGCCGAGCCGGACGGCCAGGGCGGCTGGACCGTGCACCAGTGGGTGAAGAAGGCGGTGCTGTTGTACTTCCGCATCAACGACAACCGCGTGGTAGATGGTGGCCCCGCCGGCGCCTTCGACAAGGTGCCGCTGCGCTTCGCCCACGGCGACGACGCCTCGCTGCAGCAACTCGGTGCGCGGGTGGTGCCCGGCGCGCTGGTGCGCCGCGGCGCGCACATCGCGAAAGACGTGGTGCTGATGCCCAGCTACGTCAACATCGGCGCGCACGTGGGCAGCGGCACCATGGTCGACACCTGGGCCACGGTGGGCTCCTGCGCGCAGATCGGCGCGCGCGTGCACCTGTCCGGCGGCGTCGGCATCGGCGGCGTGCTGGAGCCGCTGCAGGCCAACCCCACCATCATCGAGGACGACTGCTTCATCGGCGCGCGCTCGGAGGTGGTCGAGGGCGTGGTGGTGGAGAAGGGCAGCGTCATCGGCATGGGCGTGTTCCTCGGCCAGAGCACCCGCATCTACAACCGCGCCACCGGCGAAATCAGCTACGGCCGCATCCCAGCGGGCAGCGTGATCGTATCAGGGAGCCTGCCTGCCAAGGACGGATCGCACAGCCTCTACGCGGCGGTGATCGTCAAGCAGGTGGACGAGAAGACCCGGTCCAAGACTGGCATCAACGACCTGCTGAGGAGCTTCGAATGAGCGTCGAACTGTATGGCCTGACCAAGTGCAGCACCTGCGACAAGGCGCGCGCCTGGCTGGATGCGCACAAGGTCAAGCACAGCTTCACCGACTACCGCGAACACCCGATCGCCCCGGCCGCGCTGAAGGCGTGGGCCAAGGAGCTGACCTGGGAGAAACTGGTGAACCGCGCCAGCTACACCTGGCGTGATCTCACCGAGCAGCAAAAGGCCGCCTCCACCGATGCCGAATGGCTCGCACTGATCAAGGAATACCCCGCGCTGGTCAAGCGTCCGGTGGTGGTGAAGGACGGCGCGGTGAGCGTCGGTTTCACCGAGAAGAAGTTCAAGGAGCTGTTCGGTGGCTGAAGCCGCCGTGCTCTACGGACTGGCCGGCACCGATGCGTGCCGCAAGGCCTGCGCGTGGCTGGACCGTTTTGGCCACGCGTACCGCTTCGTCGATACCCAGCGCGAGCGCCCCGCGCCCGAAGCGCTGAAGGCCTGGGCGCGGGCGGCCGGCGGTTGGGACGCGCTGGCCGATCGCGGCGGCAAGGCCTGGAAGAACTTGCTGCCACAGCGGCGCAACCCGGAGAGCGATCCGGAATGGACGCTGCTGATCCGCGAGCATCCGGGCGTGCTGCGCCAGCCGCTGGCGGTGCTGGCGGACGGCCGCGTCGTCGCGGGCTTCACCGGCGGCAGCTACGAAAAACGGTTCGGCAAGACCGCCAGGACAAGCGCATGAGCGACGTATTGGATCTCACCTGCGAACTGATCCGCCGCGCCTCGGTGACGCCTGACGACGCCGGCTGCCAGGCGGCCATCGCCGCGCGCCTGATGCGAGCGGGTTTTCGCGTGCGCCATTTGCGCTACGGCGAGGTCGACAACCTGTGGGCGACGCATGGCGATGGCGGCGCCACGCTGGCTTTCCTCGGCCACACCGACGTGGTGCCGACCGGGCCGGCGGATGCATGGCGCTTCGATCCGTTCATGCCCACCGTGGTCGACGGCGTGCTGTACGGCCGCGGCGCGGCGGACATGAAGGGCTCGGTGGCGGCGATGGTGGTGGCGCTGGAGGCCTTCGTCGCAGCGCATCCGGATCACGGCGGCCGTGTCGGCCTGCTGCTGACCAGCGATGAGGAAGGGCCGACCAACCTCGATGGCGTGCGTCGCGTCGCCAGCGGTTTCCGCGCCGATCACGAACGTATCGACTGGTGCGTGGTGGGCGAGCCCTCGTCCACCGCACGCCTGGGCGATCTGATCCGCGTCGGTCGGCGCGGCTCGCTCAGCGGCACGCTCACCGTGCGCGGGGTGCAGGGTCACGTGGCCTACCCGGACAAGGCGAAGAACCCGATCCACGCCTTCGCCCCCGCACTGGCCGAACTGGCCGCCGAGCGCTGGGACGAGGGCAATGGCGATTTCCCGCCGACCTCGTTTCAGGTCTCCAACCTCAACGCGGGCACCGGTGCCACCAACGTGATTCCCGGCGCGCTCACGGCGCTGTTCAACTTCCGTTACAGCACCGCCAGCACGGCGGACGATCTGAAGGCGCGCACCGAAGCGATCCTCTCCCGCCACGATCTGGATTACGCGCTGGACTGGAACCTCTCCGGCGAGCCCTTCCTCACCCCGCCGGGCGGCCGCCTGCGCGAGGTGGTGGTGGGCGTGTGCCGCGAACTGGTCGGGGAAACGCCTGTGCAGAGCACCGGCGGCGGCACCTCCGACGGTCGCTTCATCGCGCCGCTGGGCGCCGAGGTGGTGGAGCTGGGGCCGGTCAATGCGACCATCCATCAGGTGGATGAGTGTGTGGCGGTAGCCGACCTGCAGCGCCTGCCCGCGCTCTACGAAGCGATCTGCGTGCGGCTGTTGGCGCACGGCTGAGTAAAGCGCGCCGATCAAATCCAGTGACTGCGCCAGCCCGATCTGCTGCATGTCAGCCTGGTTGGCCCAAAACAACCGCTCCTCGATCAACACCCCGTGCTCCCAGCGACCGATCGCGGTCATCGGCACGGTGAACGCCTTGCCGGTTGGCGGCAGTCTCTGGCCTTTGACCAGTGGCATCGGCTGCATGCCATGGGTATGCCCCCTTCCTCGACTTCATCGCCGGCCAGCAGAGTGATGCGATGCCGTGGGATGCGGGTATCGCCTTAGGTCGATAACACCGAGCCTTGGCGCTCGGCCACGCCAGCCGCTAGGCTGGCGTGGCTTCAACATTGATCCCGTCACTTGCAAGGAGCTGCCATGACGACCATTCGCATCTCGCTGATCACCCTGCTGGCCGCGCTGCTCGCCAGTGCCGCTTGTGCTGCCGTCGAATCCGCGCCCGCCGCCGCGCCGGACACATATGCCAAGGCCGTGCTCGACTGTCACGCGGCCTACGCCCACCGCTACGCCAAGGCCAGCTCGGCCACGCCGAGCGAAATAGCCGACGGCGCAGACGCCGCTTGCTGGGATGCGATGACGGCGTACGAGCGGCACACCGCCGATCTTGTACCCAATGCAGACAACCTTGCCGGTCTGGCGAAGGACAAGCGCGTGGAGATGGTGCGGGAGCTGTCCCGTCATGCGCACGTGCTGACGATCGACACCGTGATCCGCGAGACCGCCAACGGGGCGCTGCTCGGGCCCTGACCCGCAGGCTCAGGCGTCTGCGCACGCCTCGGCGCGCTGCTGCAGCAGCGCTTGTTCGCGCCCGTTGCCGGCCAGCGCCGCTGCCTTCAGATAGGCTGCGCGGGCCTCGGTGCGGCGGCCGAGTTTTTCCAGCAGGTCGCCGTGCACCGCCGGGAGCAGGTGGTAGTTGGTCAGCGCCGGCGCCTCGCGCAGCGCTTCCACCAGCGGCAGCGCCGCGGCCGGGCCTTCGGCCATCGAGACAGCGACGGCGCGATTGAGCTCCACCACCGGGGAGGGCAGCACGTCGACCAGTTGGTCGTACAGGGCGGCGATGCGTTGCCAGTCGGTGGCCGATGCCTCGGGGGCGCGGGCGTGGCCGGCGGCGCTGGCCGCCTGCAGCGCGTAAGTGCCAGTGCTGCCGCCAAGTTTCTCGGCGCGCGCCAGCGACGTCAGGCCGCGCTGGATGGCCAGGTGATCCCAGCGCGCGCGATTCTGCTGGGCCAGGAGGATCGGGGTGCCGTCGGGCTCGACCCGCGCCGCGCCACGTGAGGCCTGGATCTCCAGCAGGGCCAGCAGGCCGTGCACTTCCGGCTCGTCGGCCAGTCGTGCCGCCAGCGTGCGCGCCAGCCGCAGCGCCTCTTCGCACAGCGTTGGGCGCATCAGGTCATCGCCGGCGCTTGCTGCGTAGCCCTCGTTGAAGATCAGGTAGATCACGGCCAGCACGGCGTCCAGCCGCTCGTGGCGCTCGTCGCCGCGGGGCACCTCGTAGGTGGGCTGCTTTTCGGCCAGCGTGCGTTTGGCGCGCACGATGCGCTGCGCCACGGTGGCTTCCGGCTGCAGGAAGGCGCGCGCGATCTCCGGCGTGGTCAGGCCGCCGAGCAGGCGCAGCGTGAGCGCGATCTGCCCCTCGCGGGGCAGCACGGGATGGCAGGCGGTGAAGATCAGCCGCAGCAGGTCGTCGCCGATGTCGTCGTCGAGCGCGTCGAGGTCGAGCATCACGTGGGGCTCATGCTCGGGATCCCCGCCCAGCAGCGCGTGCTTGCGCTCGGTGAGCTGGCGATGGCGCAGCTGGTCGATGGCGCGATGCTTGGCGGTGGTGGTGAGCCAGGCGCCCGGGTTGTCCGGGATGCCGCTGGTCGGCCAGCGCTCCAGCGCGGCCACCAGCGCGTCCTGCGCCAGCTCCTCGGCCAGGTCCAGGTCGCGCACGACACGCATGAGCGTACCAATCAGCTTGGGCGATTCCAGTCGCCAGACGGCGTCGATGCGGCGGTGCAGTTCGGCGGTATCCATACGGCCGATCACAGCACTGGCGGGGCTCATGGGCAAGCATGTCGTTGCCATCACCTCGGGCGTTCGGCCAGCTGCTCGCGCAGGCGGGCTTCGGATTCGCGCAGCTCGGGCGACATGACTTCGGCGAAATCGGCCTCCTCGTACAGCAGCCGGATCTCGATCTCGCACTCGCCCACGAACGGCGGCGGGCATCGGCGCGCCCATTCCAGCGCCTCGTCCATCGAGCGCACCTGCCACAGCCAGAAGCCGGCGATCAGCTCCTTGGTCTCGGCGAACGGCCCGTCGATCACCAGTTGCCTGCCGCCGGCGAAGCGAATGCGCTTGCCCTCGCGGCTGGGCTTGAGTCCTTCGCCGGCCAGCATCACGCCGGCCTGCACCAGCTCTTCGTTGAAGCGGTTCATCGCCTCCATGATCTCGGCGTTCGGCATCGCCTGGGTCTCGCTTTCGGACTCATCGGTGGCCCGCACCATCACCATGCATCGCATCGTCGTCGCTCCATCGCCGGCACGGGCCGGCGTTCATCGGGACGACGGATGGCGCAGGCGCGGATCGACAAGCCGCCACGACGGAGCCCTAGCGTGCCGGCTGCATGACCAGCGTGTGGCTTGCCGGGCCGGGCAGGAACGGGGTCGGGCGACCCTTCACCCAATCCTCGTGGCCGGCGCCGAAGAACGGCGAGGCCGGGTTGTCGCTCTGTCCGCCGGGCATGTGGAAGATGCCCTGGCTTTCGTGACTGGGCGACACGTCCAGCCGCTCGGAGGCGCCGAAACCGGGCGCGGCCACGCGGGGCAGGTTGCCGTCGCCGGGCAGCGGCTCGTCCGGCATGTCGATGAAGCGCGCCAGCCAGCCGGGCAGGGCCCGCGCCAGCGGGTGGTTCACCGCCGCGCGGTTGCGCTCGCCCCAGGTGCGCGCGGCCAGGCCGCCGGGCTGCTTGCCCAGTTCGCCGACCACCTGCTTCGCCGCATCGACGAGCAGAGCGTGCCAGTCGGGGTAGGCAGGATCGAGCAGGTGTGCCGGCTGCCGGTGGACCAGGGCCCAGACGGCCGCTTCCGGGTCGCCCAGCCCGGGCCAGGTGAAGTCGGCGAAGCGCGCCTGCACGCGCGCGGCGAACGGCGCCAGCACGGCGGCGTGCACGCGCTCGCGGAAGGCGCGCACCAGGCGGTAGTCCACGCTGTCCACCGCGGCGCGGCCGCGCCAGTTGCCGGTGAGGTCGCGCAGCTGTACCAGCTGGGGATCGGTGCTGCCGGCCAGGGTCTGCTGCAGCAACTGCTGCCAGCGGGTGAGCAGCACGGCACGGTTGTCGAGCTGGATATCGAGCAGGTCGGCCGGGGAGAAGCGCGCGCGCATGCGCAGGTCGTCGCGGATGGTCTGCGCGCGAGCGCCCAGATCGTGTCCGCCGTTGCCCAGCAGGGCCAGGGCGGCGACATCGACGGTGCGGCTGTTGGCCGTCCACAGTCGGCCGTCGGCCGGGTTCTCGATGCGCGGGTACTGCGCCGCGCTGGCCCAGCCTACCCAGCCGGTATCCGGGCGCGACCAGTCGGCCGGTACCAGCGGATCGATGCCCCGACGCAACGGGATGCTGTTGCTGGCGATGGTCCAGCCGATATGCCCGGCGCTGTCGGCGACGAGCAGGTTCTGCGCCGGCATACCCAGCGTGGGCGCGAGGTCGAGCGCGTGCCCCATGTCGGGCGCGCGTTCGAGCTGCATCAGGGCGAGGTTGTAGCCGCGCGGCCGGTCGCCGGTCCACGCGAGCGCCAGCGGCGTGCCGTCGGTGTCGGAGGCGAGGATCGGTCCCCAGCGCGTGTCCTGCACCGTCATCACGTGATCGGGCGCGCCCTTCACATGGATCGTTTCGCGGTGCGCGGCGATGTCTTCCCAACCCTCGGGCGTGCGGTAGCGGCTGGCGTTCGCGGGATCGCGCTGCACGCGCACCCAGTCTTCCCAGTCGCCGTAGCTGTTGGTGAAGCCCCACGCGACCTGGCCGTTGGAGCCGACCACCAGCGCCGGCGTGCCGGGCAGGGTGACGCCGCTGGCGTCGCGCATGCCGTTGGGCGCGCTGGTATCGGGATAGCGCAGGCGCGCGCGGAACCACAGGTTCGGCACGCGCAGGCTCAGGTGCATGTCGTTGGCCAGCAGCGCCGCGCCGTTGCCGGTGAGCGCACCGGCAACGGCGAAGCTGTTGCTGCCGGGGCGCGCGTCATCCAGCGCCGGGGCCAGCACGTCGGCGAGGTCGTGTTCTTTCGCCGTCGCCTGGTGGCGCAGGTCGAAGGTGGCGGCGTCCGGCACCACCGGTTGTCGCGACAGCGTGCCGGTGAGCGGCGCCTCCCAATCCGGGTCGGGTGCGAGCAGGAAATCCACCACCGCGCGCGGCAGGGCGGCGCGCATCTGGGCGATGCGCAGCTCGCGCGTGTTGCCGCCGTCGCTGTTGAGGTCCAGGTACATCGCGGCGATCACCAGCAGGCTGTCCTCCGACCGCCACGGCTGCGGCCGCGTACCGAGCAGGAAGTACTCCCACGGCCGCACGGCCAGATCGCCCAGCCCGGCATTCACGCCATCGCGGTAACGATCGAGCGTGCGGCGCTGATCGGCCGGCAGTTGCGCGTAGGCCTGCTCGACTACCGCGCGCAGGCGCAGGCGGCGATGTGCGATGTCGGTCGGCAGTGCGGCCTTGCCGACCAGCGCAGACAGCTCGCCGGCGGGCAGCCGGCGCATCAGGTCCATGGAAAAGTAGCGTTCCTGCGCGTGCACATAGCCCAGCGCATAGCTGAGGTCGTCGCGGGTCTTGCCTTCGAGCGTGGCCGTGCCCAGCGCATCGCGTTGGATGCTCACCGGGGCGCTCAATCCGCGCGCGGCGACCTCGCCATCCAGTGCGGCACGACTACGCGCCAGCAGCACCCACGCACCGATGCCGGCGGCGAGCACCAGCAGCACGAGGGCCGCGAGCAGGCGGCGCGCCCAGCGCCATACGGTCTCGCGCGTCATGAATCGCCGAACACCGCGAAGATGCCCGCGTACGGCTTGAGCATGAACGAGGGCGCGCCGCTGTAGCCTTCGCCGTCCACGTAGAACTGCGAAATGCTGCCGTCCAGATACAGCGCGTCATGGCAGCCCAGGCCGTCGCGGAACAGTCGCGCAAAGGTGTGGAAGTTCACCGGTGTCTCGCTCACCGCAAACACCACACGCGTGGGCGAAGTCGCGCACACGCCGCTGCGCCACTTCATGCTGGAAGAGTCGTCGACGAACTGCGCGTTGAGCTGGCCGTCGATCACCAGCATCGGGCCGGACTGCGTGGCCAGTGCCGTGGCCTTGCCCTCGGCCTTGAACGCCTCGGTGGTACGCACGGCGGCGTGGCCGTCCGCATACACCGCGAACACCCCGTTGGGCTGCAGCGAAAAGTTGCCGGCCGCCGGGTTGCCGCGGGCGCGGTTCAGCGGCACCAGCGTGCGCCCACCTTCCACGTACAGGCCCAGCGGAGCGTCCTTGTGATCGTAGATGCCGGCGTTGGCGGCGAACAGCAGGCGCTTGCCGTGGCGTGTGCCCCATTGCTGCAGGGCGTCGATGCTGCCGTAGGCCTGGCCATCGTCGGGGTTGCGCCAGTGCAGGCTGAGGCTCTGCCGGGTCAGGTCGATGCTGACCACGTGGAAGCGCTGGCCATCGAACTCGCGCTCCTCACTGTCCAGCGCGCGCGCGCGCTGCGTGCAACCGACCAGCAGGGCGAGCAACAGCGCAGAGCCGATCAGCGGGCGCCAGCGGGGAAACGTCAGAACCGGTGCGGGTGATCCAGGCATTCTCCGATGGTCGCCGGGCGATACGGGTTGGCGCAAGGGCGCCGGCGGTGACGGTTCAGCCGGCGCGCCCGGCGGCGCTACACTGTGCGCTTTGCCAGCCTCCGCCATGCCTTACTGCCCCATCGTCGCCACGCTCGGCTATGTGCTTTCGCCCGATCGCCGCCGAGTGCTGATGATCCACCGCAACGCGCGTCCCGACGACCAGCATCTGGGCAAGTACAACGGCCTGGGCGGCAAGATGGAACCGGGCGAGGACGCCGCCGCCTGCATGCGCCGCGAGATCCGCGAAGAGGCCGGCATCGAGTGCACCTCCATGCAGCTGCGCGGCACCCTCAACTGGCCCGGCTTCGGCAAGCAGGGCGAGGACTGGCTCGGCTTCATCTTCATCGTCGACGCCTTCGAGGGCACGCCGCTGCAGACCAATCCGGAAGGCACGCTGGAGTGGATCGAACGCGATCGGCTGATGGACCTGCCGATGTGGGAAGGCGATCGCCACTTCCTGCCGCTGGTGTTCGACGAGGATCCGCGCCCGTTCCACGGCGTGATGCCGTACAAGGACGGTCGCATGCAGTCGTGGTCGTTTTCCCGCCTGTGAGCGGTGAAGACCGGTACATCCGCATCGTTGCCGCGGTCATCCGTGATGCGGCCGGTCGCGTGCTGCTGGTGCGCAAGCGCGGCGCGACGGTGTTCCAGCAACCGGGCGGCAAACGCGATCCGCATGATGCCGACGACCTCGCCACGCTGGCGCGCGAGCTGCAGGAGGAGCTCGGGGTGACGCTGGTGCCCGGCTCCGCCCGCCATCTCTGGCGCGCCAGCGCGCCGGCGGCGAACGAACCCGGGCATACGGTCGAAGGCGAGGTTTACGCGGTGGAGGTGGCCGGCGACATTCGCGCCCAGGCCGAGATCGAGGAACTGCGCTGGATCGATCCGGCCGCACCTGACGTCCCGGTAGCGACCCTGAGCGCGCGGCATATCCTGCCCATGCTCTGAAGTGCTCCGGCGACGGCGCGCGTTTTCACGCCACCGCAGCAGGCCATGCGTTGGGATCGGGTGCTCTTCATGCCGAGGACCATGCCATGCCCCAGCAAACCCGCACGCCTCTTCCCGTGCTTGTTGTGGGAGCCGGTCCGACCGGCCTCGTGCTCGCCTTGAGCCTGGCGCGACGCGGCGTGGCGCTACGCATCGTGGATGCAGCCGACGGGCCCGGCGAACACTCGCGAGCGATGGTGGTGCAGGCGCGCACGCTGGAGTTCTATCGCCAGCTCGGTTTGGCCAGGCAGGTGGTCGCGGCCGGGGTGAAGGTGGAGACGGCGCACCTGCGTGAGGCGCGCGGCGAGCTTGCATCCGAGGAGGTGCTGAGGATTTCGTTCGGCGATCTGGGCCAGGGACAGAGCCCTTATCCGTTCCTGCTGGCTTATCCGCAGGACGATCACGAGCGCTGGCTGGTCGAGCAACTGAGACAGCTCGGTGTGATGGTGGAATGGCAGGTGCGGCTGGAGGATTTTCGCCAGTCCGGGACGGGCGTGTCAGGCACCCTCGCGCACGCCGACGGGCGCAGGGAGGATGTGCGCGCGGACTATCTCTGCGGCTGCGATGGCGTCCACAGTGTGGTGCGGCAGAAGCTCGCGCTCGATTTCGCCGGAGGCACCTACCGGCAGCTCTACTACGTGGCCGACGTCACCATCGATGGCGGGTTCGATCGTGACCTGTACTTCAATCTCGGCGAGCAGACGCTGGCGCTGATGCTGCCGGTGCGTTCGCGCGGGGTGCAGCGGCTGATCGGGCTGGTGCCACCTGAGGTCGCCCCGCTCGACAATGACGACCCGGACGACACGTCGCGCATTACCTTCGAGGACATCCGCGCCAAGGTCGAGCGGTTGGTCGGCGTGACGGTCACCGGCGTCAACTGGTTCTCCACCTATCGGGTACATCACCGGGTGGCCAGTCACTTCGGCCGGGGGCGCGCATTCGTGTTGGGGGACGCGGCCCACGTCCACAGTCCGGCAGGTGCGCAGGGCATGAACACCGGCATCGGTGACGCGATCAATCTGGCATGGAAGCTGGCCCAGGTGCTCGACGGACGGGCCGATGCCAGCCTGCTCGCCAGCTACGAAAGCGAGCGCATCGCGTTCGCGCGACAACTGGTGGCAACCACGGATGCGGCCTTCAAGCGGGTGGTAGCCAGCGGCACCGCCGGCGCGCTGGCGCGCCGCCTGCTGCTGCCGCTGGCGATGAAACTGGGGACGCGCTGGGGGTTCGGCCGCCACGTCTTGTTCCGCACTCTGTCGCAGATCGGCATCCACTACGGTGACAGTCCGCTCAGCGAGGGACGGGCTGGTCACGTTGCCGGTGGTGATCGCCTGCCATGGCTGGAGCCTGCCGAAAGCGCCGGCGAAGACAACTTCGCGCCGCTGGCTTCACTTGACTGGCAGCTGCATGTCTATGGCCTCGCCGACGTCGCACTGGCGTCGGCATGCGAATCGATGCGGCTGCCGCTGCACGTGTTTGCCTGGAGCGAGGCAGCCGATCGCGCCGGCCTGGCCCGCGATGCGGCATACCTGATCCGGCCGGACGGCCATGTGGCGCTCGCGGCCGGGGGCACGACGAACGCGGAATCGGTGCGCGCCTATGCGCAGGCGCGCAAGTTGCGCTTCGCCGGCTGAGCGCACCGGGGTTGGCATCCGGCCGATGCTCCTCCTCCGGATTCAAACGCGTAGGCCGCTCAGCGCCCGAAGCGGCGTCCGTCGTGGTCGAAATGCCCCTGGCCGGCGCCGATCGAGATGCTCACGCCGCCGGTCGGGTGGTCGCAGTCGCCGAAGGCCTTGGAGAGGTTGACCGTGCCGGTCTGGTAGTTGCCGCTGACATGGTTGCCTGCGACCACACCCATGCCGACGCTGCCGTGCACCTGGGTTCTGTTGTAGGTGGCGTCGTCGCAGGTGTCGGCCGGCGGCTCGTTGGCGGCGATCGCCGAGTCGGTGGTGCCGCTGGTGTCGCCGTAGTACACGCCTGGCGCGGTGCTTGCCGTGGCGGGTTTGGCCGCGCTGCTGCTCGCGGCGGGAGTGGCGCTGGGTGGGAGCTTGAGGTTGAGTGGCTGGCCCGCACTCTGCGCTGCGGCAGAGGTGGCCAGCGCGCTGGCGAAGAGGAGGCCGAGGGTTCGATGGATAGTCATGTGCGCTCCGCGGGTGATGCCGTGTCAACGCGTGGGGACGCAGCACGTGCACAGCCATGCTTTGGGTGCCGCGGTGGCGGGAAGTTCCTGCCGGCGCCACGACGCCGTCGATCCATGCAACCCAATGTAGGAGCCCGCTCGCGGGCGATGCCTTTGCCTTGATGCGACATCAGAGCCAAGAGCATCGCCCGCGAGCGGGCTCCTACAGGGCGCGGCGGGCTCAGCCGGTGGTTCCGATCCGCTCCACGCGGCGCAGGCCGCGCGGCAGCACGCCGCCGCGGGTGGCGCGGTTGCCGCCGTACTCGACCAGGTCGGCCCATTTCAGCGTGAGCTTGCGCTGGCCGGCATACATCGTGACCTCGCCCTTGCCTTCGGCCACCACGGCCACGCCCACCACGCGCTCACCTTCCGTCATCTGCTTCTTCGGGATCTCGATCAGCTTGTTGCCCTTGCCCTTGTCGAGCTCCGGCAGTTCGGCGACCGAGAACATCAGCAGGTGGCCCTCGGAGGTGACCACCACAATGCGGTCGCGCGACGGATCGGCGCTGACCTGCGGCGCCAGCACCTTGGCACCGTCGCTGAGGCTGATGATCTGCTTGCCAGCCTTGTTGCGGCCGGTGAGCGCCTCGAAGCGAGTCACAAAGCCGTAGCCGAAGTCGGTGGCGAGGATCAACCGTGTGTCGTTGTCGCCGGCGGCGAGCGCGTCGAAGCTGGCGCCCGCCGGCGGGGTGAAGCGGCCGGTCAGCGGCTCACCGTTGCCGCGCGCCGAGGGCAGGGTGTGGGCCGCGGTGGAATAGCTGCGGCCGGTGGAGTCGATCACCGCGATCTGCTGCGTGGTGCGCGCCTTCACCGCCGCGAGCAGGCCGTCGCCCTCGCGATAGTTCAGCCCCTCGGCGTCCACGTCGTGGCCCTTGCCGGCTCGGATCCAGCCCTTCTGGCTCAGCACCACGGTGACCGGTTCGCTGGCGACCAGTGCACTCTCGTCCAGCGCCTGCGCCACTTCGCGCTGTACCAGCGGCGAGCGGCGGTTGTCGCCGTACTTGGCCGCGTCGGCGCGCAGCTCTTCCTTGATCAGGCCCTTGAGCTTGGCCGGCGACTTCAGCAGCACGTTGATGCGCGCACGCTCCTCTTCGAGCTGGTTCGCCTCGGCGGTGATCTTCATTTCCTCGAGCCGGGCCAGCTGGCGCAGCTTGGTTTCGAGGATGTAGTCGGTCTGCTCTTCGCTGAGCCGGAAGCGGCTCATCAGCACCGGCTTGGGTTCGTCCTCGGTGCGGACGATGCGGATCACCTCGTCCAGGTTGAGATAGGCGATGCGCAGGCCTTCCAACAGATGCAGGCGGCGCTCGACCTTGCCCAGACGGTGCTCCAGGCGGCGGGTGACCGTGGCGGTGCGGAAGCTAAGCCATTCGGTGAGGATCTTCTTCAGATCCTTCACCTGCGGCCGGCCGTCCATGCCGATCATGTTGAGGTTGACGCGGAAGCTCTTCTCCAGATCGGTGGTGGCGAAGAGATGCTGCATCATCTCGTCGGTGTCCACGCGATTGGAGCGCGGCACGATCACCAGCCGGATCGGGTTCTCGTGATCGGACTCGTCGCGCAGGTCCTCGATCATCGGTAGCTTCTTGGCACGCATCTGCGCGGCGATCTGCTCGAGGATCTTCGACGGGCTGACCTGGTGCGGCAGCGCGGTGATCACCACGTTGCCGTCTTCCACGCCGTACACCGCGCGGGCGCGCAGCGAGCCGTTGCCGGTGGTGTAGATGGCCAGCAGCTCCTTGCGCGGGGTGATGATCTCCGCCTCGGTCGGGTAATCCGGGCCGAGCACGTGCTCGCACAGGTCCGCGACGCTGGCCTCCGGATCGTCCAGCAGGCGGATGCAGGCGCTCACCACTTCGCGCAGGTTGTGCGGGGGGATGTCGGTGGCCATACCCACGGCGATGCCCATCGAGCCGTTGAGCAGCACGTGCGGCACGCGCGCGGGCAGCCAGCTGGGTTCGTCCATGGTGCCGTCGAAGTTCGGCACCCAGTCCACCGTGCCGTGGCCGAGCTCGCCCAGCAGCGCCTCGGCGATCGGGCTGAGCTTGGATTCGGTGTAGCGCATGGCCGCGAAGCTCTTGGGGTCGTCCGGCGAGCCGAAGTTGCCCTGGCCGTCCACCAGCGGGTAGCGGTAGGAGAACGGCTGCGCCATCAGCACCATCGCTTCGTAGCAGGAGCTGTCGCCGTGCGGGTGGAACTTGCCGATCACGTCGCCGATGGTGCGCGCCGATTTCTTCGGCTTGGCGGTGGCCGCCAGGCCCAGCTCGCTCATCGCGTAGATGATGCGTCGCTGCACGGGCTTGAGGCCGTCGCCGACGAAGGGCAGGGCGCGGTCCAGCACCACGTACATGGAGTAGTCAAGGTACGCGCGCTCGGCGTATTCCTTGAGCGGGATCTGTTCGTAATTGGCTTGCAGGTTCATTTTTCGATCAATCGATAAGCGCGCCGGCGGCGCGGACAGCCGGTCGATGGTGCCAGAACGGGCCAGGGGGTGACAGCTTGCGCCAGGCACTGTGCCGTGCTGCCGTCGCACAGATTGCGCCGACGGTGCTGGCCCCTGGCCGGGGCGCTCGGTATCGTGCCGGTTTTGCCACTCGCGCCGCGCTCCATGCCGTCATCCCGCCTGCTCGGCCCCGCCGATCCCGCCCCGTTCACCGTGCATCGCGCCGATGGCACCTCGCCGTTCCTGCTCACCTGCGACCACGCCGGCCGCGCAGTGCCCGCCGCGCTGGGCGATCTCGGCGTGCCGGCGCCGGAGTGGGATCGCCACATCGCCTGGGACATCGGTGCGGCCGGCCTGGCGCGGGTGATGGCCGAGACGCTGGACGCGTGGCTGATCTGCCAGACCTATTCGCGGCTGGTGATCGATTGCAACCGACCGCTGGATGCCCCTGGCTCCATCGTCACGGTGAGCGAGCGCACCGCCGTGCCGGGCAATCGTGATCTGTTGCCCGACGCCGTGGCGGCCCGGCGCGAGGAGATCTTCCAGCCCTACCACCAGCGCACGGTGGCCGAGCTGGACCGGCGCGCCGGCGCCGGCCGGCCGACGATCCTGGTCACCGTGCACAGCTTCACGCCGGTGTTCATGAATGACGCCCGCGCGTGGGAGCTGGGCGTGCTGTACCAGCGCGACGCGCGGCTGGCGCATCCGCTGCTGGAGGTGATACGCGCCGATGGCTGGTGCGTGGGCGACAACCAGCCCTACGCGGTGAGCGATGCCACCGACTACGCCATCCCCGTCTACGGCGAGCAGCGCGGCCTGCCGCACGTAGAGCTGGAGGTACGCCAGGACCTCATCGCCGACGCCGATGGTCAGCGCGTGTGGGGCGAGCGCATGGCGCACTGGCTGCTGCGCGCCGCCCAGCGCTCCGCACTGCTCCCCCTGCCGTTGTAGTTGTAGGAGCCCGCTTGCGGGCGATGCGTTGGCTCTGATGCCGCGTTGAAGCCAAAAGCATCGCCCGCGAGCGGGCTCCTACAGAGCCACGCGCGTGGGGCGGGTCGTTACGGGGCCGGAACGCGGGCGCTGCTGATGCCGAGTTTCTGCAGTTGCGCCTGGACGCTGTCGGGGCCTGCCAGGTGCGCGGCGCCCACCGCGATGAACACCGTGCCGGGCGTATCGAGCATGGCCTTGATGCGGCCCGCCCAGAGGGCGTTGCGCTGCACCAGCAGGCGCTGATAGAGGGCCGGCGTCTCGCGCTTCATCAGGTCGTTTTCCAGCCGGGCGATACCCGCATCGTCGCCGGCCTGCCATGCATCCAGCAGCGCCTGCAGTTCGATGCTGGCGTGGTCGGCCTCACGCACGGTCTGGCGCAGCATGTCCAGCTGCATCGCGGTCGGCATGTCGGCGAGGAAGCGGATCTGCTGCTCGGCCGTTTCCAGCGCGCGCACCGGCTTGCCCGCCTTGCTCATCATGTCGCGCAACTGCCGGTCGACGCCGCGTGCCGGGTCCAGTCCGGCCTTGGTCAGCGGCGCCAGCGTCAGCGTCAGGGTGGCCAGCCAGGGGCGCATCACGTTGAGCGCGGCAGTGCTCGGCAGGCCGGCCTTGCGCGCGGCCAGTTCCAGACGGTGGAAGTCGCCGGAAGAGAGCAGGGTGGACAGCGGATGCGCCGCATCGATGCCCAGGCGCAGCACCAGCGCGGTCATGTTGGCGGGGTTGTCGTCGGTGATCTCCACCACCAGCGCGTCGCTCTGCGCCAGGGCGTGGTCGAGTGCGTCGTAGTGCCAGTCGGCATCTTTCGGTAGCAGGTGGATGGTGCCGAACAGGTACAGCGTGGTGTCGGCATCCTTCACCACCCACAGCGCCGGCTTGGCGAGGGCCGGGGTAGGCAGCAGCGCAAGCGCGAGCGCAGCCAGCAGGGCGAGGACGGCGTGTCTCACAGCGGGCGCAATTGCTCGTCCAGCGAGCGGGTCTGCGCGGTCACCTCGTCGCCGGTGTGGCGCGTGCTGCGGCGCTCGACTAGCAGCAGGTGGCACTCCTCGTCCGCCACCGGGTGGTGGCGCACGCCTTTCGGGACCACGCACATCTGGCCGGCGCCCAGTTGCACGGCACCGTCTTCCAGTTCGATGCGCAACGAGCCGTGCAGTACGTAGAACAGCTCGTCTTCCTCGGCGTGGCTGTGCCCGGTGAGCGAGCCGTGCACCTTGGCCACCTTCACCAGCGTGTCGTCCACCGCGGCGAGCACGCGCGGTGACCAGAGTTCGTTGAGCCGCGTGGCGGCGTCGGTGGGGGTCAGTACCGGGATCATGCCGCGACGGTAGGGCGCCGCGCGGCGGCGATCAAGGTCGTGGACTCACGCCGCGGCGGGCGTGCCGGCGTGGCGCTCGCGCTTGGCGGCAAGCAGTTGCGCATCGGCGCGGTCGAACGCCTCCATGATCGGCTCGCCATCGCCCACCCCCACCACACCGAAGCTGGCCGAGAGCGGACGGGACATGCCTGCCACAGTGAGCCCAGCCAGCGCCTGGGCCAGCCGCGTCGCGGTGGCCTGTGCCCGGTCCAGCGCCAGCCCCGGCAGCAGTACCATGAACCCGTCGCCGCCGAAGCGACCCACCAGATCCGACTGGCGCAGCTGCATGCGCAGCGTGCGCACCAGGCCCACCAGTACCTGGTCGCCTGCGGCGTGGCCGAAGTGATCGTTGACCTGCTTGAACTCGTCGATGTCCAGCACGATCAGCGACACCGGCAGGCCCTGGCCGTGCGCATCGACCAGCTCGCGCGCGGCGCATTCGAAGAAGTACGCCTTGGTCGCCACGCCGGTCAGCCCGTCGCTGAGCGCCAGCTCGCCAAGCTGCCGGTTCTGGGCGATCAGCGCAGGCACGCCGAGGCCGAAGCAGGCGCTGGCGGCAATCACGCAGATGGCGAACTGGTACACCAGCGCCTGGCCGAGCAGTCCCAGCGCCGCGACCATCACGGCCACTGCGGTGCCGAACAGCGCGATGCTGGCCGCACTGCGCAGCGGGCTCTCGGTATGCACGATCCACATCTGCGGCAGGATCAGGAAGAACAGCGCAAAGGCCGCCTCATGCCCGTCGGAGCGCGCGCTCAGCAGCAGCACGCCCAGCACCAGCGTCACGCTCAGGGCGAGCTTGCCCACGTAGGCGCCACGCCCGCGCGTCTGCGGCTGGAACGACAGCCCGCCCAGCCAGGCCTCGATCGAGGGATAGCGCAGGCTCAGCAGCCCGATGAACAGCGGGGTGAATACCAGCACGCCAGCCATGTCGCCGATCCACCACGGCAGCCACAGGCCCGGTGTCGCGGCCGGGTCAAGCATCTCGGCCAACGCGAGCGCGCGCACACCGAGCAACGCGGCAGCCAGCGCGGCGAGCGATCCGATCGCCAGAAACGCCATCACCACGGCCGGCGCGGTGGGCGTGGCGCGGCGGCGGATCAACCGTCGCAGCAGCAGGGCGCCGGTGCCGTAGGCCAGGCAGTGCGCGCCGGCGAACAGCGCGCCGGCGCCGAGCAGGTAGGCCGGCGGCGTGCCGGTGAGGTACAGGCGGTCGATCCACAGCGTGCCCGCCATGGCGCACGGCACCAGTACCGGCAGCGCACGCCAGCCCATCGCCAGCAGCGCAGCGAAGGTGAGGCCCGCCGACGGGAACCACAGGCTGGCGTGGGGTGCGTACTGCATGAGGCCGGCTACCCACCACAGCGCCAGCCACGCCACCGCCAGCACCAGATAACGGTAGGCCACGCTGCGCTGCGCACCCCTTTGCGCCCACTGGCGCAGGCGTTCGAAGTCGTTTGTCATCATCACGATCCCCCCATGCAAGCACCGCCTCGCAGGGTCCCCCGACCCCCACGAGCAGTATGCCGATCAGCCGACCCGTTCAGCAAAATCGCCGCGTCGACGGCGGCTGCCCGGGCTGGTCCGGATCACCTGGCCTCGACCCCATCGAGGAACTTCACCAGCCCGGCGAAGTAGGTCTGCTGGTCGTCGTACATCGACATGTGGCTGCCCTTGGAACACAGCAGCAACTGGCCCCGGGGCAGCTTCTTCGCCATCTGCGCCATGTAATCGGGATCCATGGTGTCGTACCTGCCGGCAATCACCAGCGTCGGCACGGTGATGGTGTGCAGGTCCTTGCTGCGGTCCCAGTGCTCCAGCACGCCGCTGGCACCCAGCTCGCTGGGGCCCTGCATCAGCGTGTAGATGTGGCTGTTGACGTGACCGAACGCGCGCGTCACCGGCTCGGGCCACTGCGCCTGCGGCATGCGCAGCACGTGCTTTTCGTAGTGCATGGTGGTGAGGATCTGCATGTAGCGTGGATCGTCGGTGCGGTGCTCGGCCTCCATCGCCTTCACCTCGGCCAGTTGCTTGGGATCCATCGCCGGTTCGAGCACCTGCTTGGCGTACTCGTTGTACTGCGGGATCGAGTCGACCATGTTGGAGATCACCAGGCACTTCAGGTGCTGCTGATACTTCAGCGCGTACTCCATCGCCAGGATGCCGCCCCAGGAGTGGCCGAGCAGGCAGAAGTTGTTCTTGTCCAGGTGCAGCGCCTGGCGTACCTGCTCGACTTCCTCGACGAAGCGGTCGGTGGTCCACAGCGCGTCGGTGCCGGGGCCCTTGGGCTGGTCCGAATAGGCCGAGCCGAGCTGGTCGTAGTAGATGTATTCGATACCGGCGGCGGGCAGGTAGCTGTCGAACGCCTCGAAGTATTCGTGCGTCATGCCCGGCCCGCCGTGCAGCAGCAGCACGGCCAGCTTCGGGTTGTTGCCCACGCGCTTGGTCCACACCCGGAATTTTCCCAGCGGGGTGGTGATCGGAATCATCTTCACGCCGCCGGAGAGCACGTCGTCGTGCCCGGCGTGGCTGTAATAGCTGGCCGGCGGCGCGGACTGCGCGGCGGCGGCGAATGGCAGCACGAGGGCGGCCAGCAGTGCGGCAAGCTTGTTCATGACGTTTCTCCCCGGGAAAGCGTCATGACTATCCCGCCGGCCGCCGCCGTCGGCAAGTCAGACCAAGGTCCTCCCCTCAGCGCGGCGCGCGGTAGCCGCCCGGCACGCCGTGCTGGCTCAGCACCAGCTGCCACAGCTGGTCGCGCCGGCTGCGGAACACGGCGGCCGACACGCCCAGGTAGAAATGCCACATGCGGCGGAAGCGCTCGTCGTAGCGCGCCGAGAGCTCCGGCCAGGCGCGGTCGAAGTTGTCGCGCCAGGCCATCAGCGTGCGGTCATAGTCGGCGCCGAAGTTGTGCCAGTCCTCCACCACGAACAGGCCTTCCAGCGCGGTGGTGACCTGGCTGGCGGCGGGGATCATCGAGTTGGGAAAGATGTACTTCTCAATCCAGGGGTCCGGTTGCGCCGGCGCACCGTTGCTGCCGATGCTGTGCAACACCGAGAGGCCGTCGTCCCGGAGGCAGCGCCTCACCGTCTCGAAGTAGTTGCGGTAGTTGCGCCCGCCGACATGCTCGAACATGCCGATGGAGTAGATCGCGTCGAACGGCTCGTCGAGCTCGCGGTAGTCCTGCACGCGGATCTCGATCGGCAGCCCCTGGCACAGCTCGCTGGCGAACGCGGCCTGCTCGGTGGACACGGTGATGCCCACGCCTTCCACGCCGTAACGCTCGGCCGCGAACTTCAGCGCCTCGCCCCAGCCGCAGCCGATGTCCAGCACGCGCTGGCCGGGCCGAAGCCCGAGCTTGCGGCAGACCAGGTCGAGCTTGGCCTCCTGCGCGTCGTCCAGGTTGTCCGCCTGCGCCCAGTAGCCGCACGAGTAGACCAATCGCTTGCCAAGCATGGCGCGGAACAGGTCGTTGCCCAGGTTGTAGTGGGTTTCGGCGACCTCGAAGGCGTGCTCGCCGCGCTGCCGGTTGAGGAAGCGGGCCTTGAGGTGGGCAAGCAAGGTGTCGAGCGTGCGCAGTTCCTGGTCTAGGTGCGAGGAGAGGATGCGGGTGAACATCCCGGGCAGGTCGTCGGCGTCCCACCAGCCGTCCATGTAGGCCTCGCCCAGGCCCAGCGAGCCGTGCGAGAACACGCGGGCGTACAGGCGCTCGTCGTGTACGCGCAGGTCGCAGGGGCGATCGCCGTTGATCTCGATACCGGCCAGGGACAGCAGCTGTTCGGCCTTGCGTCGCAGCGAATCCGAATGCATCGGCGCCTCCTACGCGTTGCGGGTACGGTGGGCCGGCGGCCGGCGAGACGTGGCGCTGCGGACGCGACCCGAGCGGCGATCGTACAACTGCCCCACGGTCGCCAGCATCGGCCAGGCCGCGTCGGTCGCGCGTCAACGCCGGGCTAGGGCGCCTCGACCACCCCAAACTCCGCCGGGAAGCGTGCCCAGAACAGCGGCGCCTTCTCCTCCTTCACCAGCGCCACCAGGGTGTCGGCGGTGGCCGCGTCGACGATGAACTCCACCAGCACGCATTGCTCCCCGGCCAGCTCGAAGAAATGCGCGGCATTGATCTGCCCGTGGCGGCCGAAGCCGGCGATGGTCTTGAACGCCGAGCCGCCGTGGACGTGGTGTTTCTTGGCCGCTTCCAGCAGCCATTCGTACAGCAACACGCCGTGGTGCTTCTGGTTCTCGTGCATGTAGAAACGCAGCGAATAGCCGTTCATGCGAATGCTCCGAAAGGTGGTGGCAGGCGCCTCAGCGGGCGGCGGTGAGGGCGCGGACCAGGCCGATGCCGGCCAGCGTCATCGCCAGCGTGCCGATCACGTGGACGCTGACGATCGCCAGCATCCACGCGTACTGCTGGCGCAGCATCAGCGTCACCGTCTCGGCCGAAAAGGTGGAGAACGTGGTGAGCCCGCCCAGGAAGCCGGTGGTGAAGAAAAGCCGCGCGGCCGGCGAGAGCGCGTCGAACTGGCTGAAGACGCCCATCGCCAGCCCCATCAGCAGGCCGCCAAGCAGGTTGGCGCCCAGCGTGCCCAGCGGCAACGTGGGGAACAGCGGGTTGAGCCAGAAGCCGAGCATCCAGCGAAGCACCGCGCCCAAGAAGGCGCCGCAGCCGACAGCAAACAAAGAGGTGAGATCCATGCGCATCCGGATTCCAGCGATCGTGGTGCGGGCGCGGTGGGCATCGTCAGGCGGCGCCTGAAAAAATGCCCGGCCGCCCCGCGAAGGGTTCAACCAGGCATCATCAGCCTTGCGGCGGTTCGGGGAGGCATGCCATCTCCCATTGGTCGAGCGATCGTAGCAAATGCGGCCCGCGGCCGGTCAACTGTGCCGCGCTGGCGATATGCTGGCGCGCCCGCCCGCCGACTATCTGAAGCGCCTCATGACTTCCGCCGCCCCCTCCGTTCCGCGCAGCCTGCCATGGCTGCTGGCGGGGCTGTCGATGATCGGTCCGTTCTCCATCGACGCGGTGTTTCCGGCGTTTCCGTTGATCGGTGGCCACTTTGCGGTGGATGACACGGCGCTGCAGCAGCTGATCAGCGTCTACCTGCTCACCTACGGTGGGATGAGCCTGTTCCATGGCGCCATTTCCGATGCGATCGGGCGCAAGCCGGTGATCATCGTCGGCATGCTGGTGTACGCGCTGGCCTCCGCGGGCGCGGCGATGTCCACTTCGTTCGCCATGCTGCTGGGCTGCCGTGCGCTGCAGGGTGCCTGCGCCGGTGCGGGCCTGGTGGTGGGGCGCGCGATCGTACGCGATTCGTTGCAGGGCGCCGCGGCGCAGAAGCTGATGTCGCGCGTGATGATGATCTTCGGCGTGGCGCCCGTGATCGCGCCGATGGTCGGCGCGCAGCTGCTGTGGCTGGATGGCTGGCACGGCATCTTCTGGCTGCTCACCGCGTTCACCGTGTTGATGGCGGTGGCGCTGGTGGCGCTGCTGCGCGAGACCCACCCGCCTGAGAGCCGCACGCCGTTCGTGCCGCGCGAGCTGGTGGCGACCTATCTCTCGTTCGGTCGCGACCGGCCGTTCGTGCCGTTGCTGATTTCCAGCACGATCAACTTCTGCGGGCTGTTCCTGTTCATCGCCTCGGCGCCGCGCATCGTGCGCGAGTTGCTGCATCTATCGGCGCAGGGCTTCCCCTGGCTGTTCCTGCCGGTGGTGGCGGGGCTGGTATTTGGCGCGTGGTTGTCCGGACGATTGGCCGAGCGGCACAGCGTGACCTTCACCGTCAACCTCGGTTACGCCTCGATGGGCTCGGCCTGCCTGCTGCACCTGCTGGGCGGTCTGCTGGCGCCCGAAGGCGTGCTGCCCTGGTCGGTGCTGCCGCTGGTGCTGCACGGCATCGGCGTGCAGCTGGCCTTTCCGACCCTGACGCTGCTGCTGCTGGACCGTTTCCCGCAGCGCCGTGGTGGCGCCTCCTCGGTGCAGGCCTTCGTCAGCCTGCTGCTCAATGCCGGCGTGGCCGGTGTGCTGTCGCCGCTGCTGTCCTCCAGCCTGCTGCCGCTGGCGGTAGGCAGCAGCGTGCTCACTAGCATCGGCTGGTTGGCCTGGCGCTGGTATCAGCGGCGGTTGCGCGAGACGCCGCCCGCGCCGCCGCCACGCGACGTGGAGCTGCAGGCACAGATCGCCGAACCGCGCTGAGCCCCCATTGGCCGCACTGTCCGCGGACAGTGCGGGTTCCGTGACTTCCTCCAGGCGGCGCCCGGGTGGCGAACGCCTAGCCTCTGCGCTGGCTTCTATCCCTACGCAACACCATGACCTTTTACGTTCGCCGTCGCTTGCCGACTTCGCTCCGTTCGCGTGCCCTCCTGGCGCTTGCCCTCCTGGCTTTCGCCGGACCGGCGCTGGCCGTGCACATCGATGGCCACCTTGATCCGGCCGAATGGCGCGGCGCCAAGCACATCACCGATTTCCGCAAGGTGCAGCCGCTCAATGGTGACCCGGCGAGCCTGCCTACTGAAGCCTGGGTGTTGTCCACGCCCAAGGGCCTGGCGATCGCCTTCCGCTGCACCCAGCCGCCCGGCGTGCCGCGCACGCGGCAGCGCATTCGCCGCGACGAGCAGGCGCAGGTCGACCGGGTCAACCTGATGATCGATTTCAACGGCGACGGTCGAACTGGCTATGACTTCACCGTCACGCTGAGCAACGACATCGACGATGCGGTGATCACCAGCGAGACGACGTTCAACACCGACTGGGACGGCAACTGGAAGCACGCCGTGAGCGAGGATGCCCAGGGCTGGACCGTGGAGATGCTCATCCCCTGGTACATCGCACCGATGCAGGCCGCCGACGGCGACGCACGCACCGTGGGGATCTACCTGGACCGCGTGATCGGCTCGACCGGTGAACGCGATGCCTGGCCGGTGGCGAGCTTCACTCGTGCACGCTTCGTATCGGACTTCACCCCGGTGACGCTGCCGGCCTACAACCAGCCGCTGCTGGCGGTGACGCCCTACGTGGTGGGCGTACGTGACCAGGTACGCGGCCGCAACCAGGGCAAGGCCGGCGCGGATATCTTCTGGAAGCCGAACGGGCAGACTCAGCTCACCGCCACCATCAATCCGGACTTCGGCCAGGTGGAGAGCGACGACCTGGTGGTGAACTTCGGTGCGGAAGAGACCTTCTTCACCGACAAGCGGCCGTTCTTTACCGAGAACCAGGGCATCTTCGATTTCAGCCTGCTGATCGACAACAGCCAGCTGATCTACACCCGGCGTGTCGGCGGCCCGGCGGACGACGGCAGCGGCGCGGCCGATGTCGAGGGTGCGGTGAAGCTCAACGGCAGCGTCGGCACCACTCAGTACGGCGTGATGGCGGCGCAGGAAAGTGGCGATGCCGGGCGCAGTTTCGGCGCGCTGCGACTGGAGCACGATTTCGGCGCGCAGGCGCTGGGCCTGCTCGCCACGCATGTGGAGCGGCCGTTCCTTGATCGCGATGCCAATGTGCTGGGAATCGACCATCGCTGGCAGCCGAACGACAAGCTCACCGTCACCAGCAACGTGGTCGGCAGCCGCATCGACCAGCGCGGACAACTGGTGACCGGCGTGGGCGCCACCAGCGTGGTCGAGTACGAGATGAACGAGCGTTGGACCCAGCAGTGGCTGGCCATGCATTTCGACGACAAGCTCGACGTCAACGACTTCGGCTACCTGCCGCGCAACAGTCTCAACTACCTGCACTGGGAAGTGCAGCGTCGCTACGCCAACCTGCCGGCCGATTCGAAGTACGCCTCGCACCGCTGGCGCGTTCGCCTCATCGGCATGGACAACGACCGCGGTGTGAAGCTGCAGCGGCAATTGCGCCTGATCCGTTCCAGCCAGCTGCGCGATGGCGGCGAGGAAGACATCCAGCTCAATCTCAACACGCCGGCCTACGACGACCTGCTGACCCGCGGCCACGGTGTGTTGCGTATTCCCGCGATCCACCTTCTCGACTGGACGCGCACCAGTCCGCGTAAGGGTGACTGGGCGTGGAAGAGTGAGATCACCGCCTCCGGCAGCGATCGCGTGGGCATGCGCCGGATCGGCTACGAAGTGCTGTTTGAGCCGACGTATTTCTTCAGCGATGCGCTGAGCGTGTTCGGTGGTCCGGACTACCGCTATCGGCCGGACTGGCTGGTGTGGCAGCACGACAACCTGATCGGCAGCTTCGATAGCCACTCGATCCTGCTGGACGCCGGCGTGAACTGGAACATCAGTGGACGCCAGGAGCTGCGGGTGAAGCTGCAGGCGTTGGGGCTGGACGCGCGCCTGCGCGGCGCCTATCGGGTGAGCCCGGACGCGCGCGCCGTGCGCACCAACGCCCCGGTCAACGATTTCAGCGTGCGCAACCTGGGCTTCCAGATACGCTATCGCTATGAGCTGGCGCCGCTGTCGGATCTCTACGTGGTCTACGCCCGCGGCGGCTACCTGCTGGATCCGCGCTACACGGAGGCCGGTTCACAGTTCGCCCAGAGCTTCGACCTGCGCGACAGCGAGCAGCTGCTGGTCAAGCTGTCGTACCGCTTCGAGCTCTGAGCTCCACGGGGAGCTGCCGGTCGAGCAGGAACTGGCGGGCGTTCTCCGCGTCCTGCTCGAACCAGGCGCGGGTCGAGCCGAGCCGGAACGAATACCCCCAGGCGTCCATGTCGGCCATCAGGCGATCGCGTCCGACGCCGGGCAGCGCGTCGGCGAGCACGATCTGCAGGTAGCAGGTGGCGTCCTCTTCCTCGATCGAGTCGGTGGCGTCGGTGTGCACTGCGGCGCGGCGTTCCGACGGCAGCACGATCAGGTGGCAGGCCTCGTGCAACAAAGAATGCACCGGGGTGTCGCCCCGAGCGTAAACGGTCGTGCCTATGATGCCGGCCTCCTCGTCGCCCCAGAAGCTGCCGGGGATCGGCTCGCCGTCCGCAACGCGCTCGAGCCGCAGGTCGAAACGCGCAAGCAGCGCCGCGGCTGGCGTGTCGCCCAGCTCGGCCAGGCGCAGCACGGCGTCGACACTGGGCGCATGGACGGGAGCAGTGGGATGCATGACTGTCAGCTATTCAGCCGCACGCGATGCGGCTGACGATGGTGCGGCGCGCGGCTCAGGCCGCGCCGGGCTTGCCGTCGGGCAGGGCGACCGACAGCTCCAGTACCTCGTGGCCGCTGTCGTGCTCGAGGTTGATCGAGATCGCCTCGATGTCCACCTGCACGTATTTCTTGATCACTTCCAGGAGCTCGTTGCGCATCATAGGCAGGTAGTCCGGCGCGCCGCGGGTGGAGCGCTCCTGCGCCACGATGATGCGCAGGCGCTCCTTGGCGACGTTGGCGCTGGCTTCGGGCTTGCGCTTGAGGAAATCGAGGATACCCATGCCGATCAGCTCCCGAACACGCGCTGGAAGAAGCCCTTCTTGGTCACTTCGGTAAAGCGCAGCGGCTTGTCTTCGCCCAGGATGCGGGCCACGGTGTCGCTGTAGGCCTGGCCGGCCATCGAGTTCTCATCGAGGATCACCGGCACACCGGCATTGGAGGCGGCCAGCACGTTCTCCGACTCGGGAATCACGCCGACCACGCTGATGCCGAGGATTTCCTCGACGTCCTTCACGCTGAGCATCTCGCCGGCGGCAACCCGGCCGGGGTTGTAGCGGGTGAGCAGCAGGTGCTGGGTGATCGCGCCCTCGCCGCGCTCGGCACGGCGGGTCTTGCTGGCCAGCAGGCCGAGGATGCGGTCCGAATCGCGCACCGAGGACACTTCCGGGTTGACCACCACCACGGCGTGGTCGGCGAAGTACATCGCCAGGTGTGCGCCCTTCTCGATACCGGCGGGGGAGTCGCACACGACGTAGTCGAAGCCCTCGTCGGACAGGCCCTGCAGCACCTTTTCCACGCCTTCCTGGGTCAGCGCATCCTTGTCGCGGGTCTGGCTGGCCGCGAGCACGTAGAGGTTCTCGTAGCGCTTGTCCTTGATCAGCGACTGCTTCAGCGTGGCCTCGCCGTGCACCACGTTGACGAAGTCGTACACCACGCGGCGCTCGCAACCCATGATCAGGTCGAGGTTGCGCAGGCCGACGTCGAAGTCGATCACCGCGACTTTCTTGCCGGCGATGGCCAGGCCGGTGGCCAGCGAGGCGCTGGTGGTGGTCTTGCCGACGCCGCCTTTGCCGGACGTGACAACGATGATCTGTGCACTCAAGGGTTCATCTCCCGGGTATTCGTTATTTGTTCTAATGGATCGACCGGCCCGGAGGGTTCAGAGCCGGGCGATCATCAATTTTTCACCATCGAGCCAGCATTGCACAGACTGGCCCTCCAGATCCTTGGGGATCTGTTCAAACACGCGGTAGTGGCCGGCGATGGCCACCAGCTCGGCGCGGAAGTCGGACACGTAGATGCGTGCCTTCTCGTCGCCCTGGGCGCCGGCCATGGCGCGACCGCGCAGGCCGCCGTAGATGTGGATGTTGCCGTCGGCGATCACTTCGGCGCCATTGGCGATGGCGCCGGTCACGATGAGGTCGCGATCACGCGCGTAGACCTGCTGGCCCGAACGCACTGCACCATCGTGGTGTTGTGCGCCGAGCGCGGGACCGGCCGATGCCGACGGAGCAGCGTGGATCGGCTCGCGTGCTGGCACCGCCGAAGTCGGTGCCGGCGGGGCCGCCGCGATCGGCGCGGCGGCGCTGCCGCCCTCCGACTCGTACGCAGCGCGGAACTTGGCGATCAGCGGCAGGCCCATGCGCTTGGCCAGCGCCTCGGTCTCGCTGGTGCCGTAGGCCAGGCCCACCGGCAGCATGCCGGCGGTGCGCACGGCTTCGAGCAGGGCATCGACGATGCCGTCGTCGGGCAGGTCGAGCAGATGGCTGAGGTCCAGCACCACGGCGGCGCGGGAAAACAATTGGGGGGCGGCGCGCACGCGGCGTTCCAGCTCGTCGCACAGCGCCGCGGCGTCGGGGCGGCGCACGCGCACGCAGGCGATGCCGACCTGGCCAAAACGGAGGTCGCAGGCGTCGGAGGTATCCATCTTGGCATTCATGGGTGGGGTTCGTTCGGTGGGGTCAGGCGCTCGGCCAACCAGGGTTCGGCGGGCAGGCGGCCATGTTCGAGGTAGGTGTCGCGCACGTAGCCGTAGCTCGGCAGGTCCTTGGCCAGCAGGCTGACCTGCGGACCGGCATCGCCCATGCGCTGCTGGCCGACTTCCTGAAAGCCGTAGGTGCCGTGGAACAGCACCACCACGTCGTCGCGCGGCTCCAGGAAAACCTCACACGCGAGCAGCGGCACGCGCACTTCGGCGTAGCTGGTGACGTCGCAATAGAAGATGCGGCCCAAACCGTGGCGGCGGAACGCGTTGGCGATCACGATGCGGTCGATGTAGAGGAACTGCGGATAGTGCTCGCAGAACCAGCGGTAGTTGGGGCTGTCGTAGTCGCGCCCCTCGCGCATGGCGATCAGGAACCCGGCGAGCTCGCCGTCGATCTCGGCGACGCGGAAATAGTCCGCATGCTCGTAGAAAAAACGCAGCTGGGCCGCGTCGATGGCGAGGATGGAGCGGCCGGCGGCATTGTTGAGTGCCAGTACGGCATCCAGGTCGTGCTCGCGCACGTCGCGGATGGCAAGGGCCATTCGTTGCTCCGCTTGGGTGTCGAAGAGAGTGTCTTGCCCGCGCGGGGCGGGCAGGGCAGCGCATTATGCCACGCGGGCGCCGCCCCCACACCCGCGAGGGGCGATGTAAAACCGGTGTAAAGCGGCGCCTCACGGTGGGCGCCGCCGTGACTTCTCGCGCATTGCGGCCGCCGTGGCGCGGCCTATGATGCGGCCATGCCCTGGTTCCAGTTCAATCACGTCCGCGTCCTCCGGTATACCGGTCTGTTCACGTACCTGTGCGTGAGCCTGCCGCTGTGGCCGGGAAACTGGAGTCTTGCCCAGGTCAGCGCGTGGTGGAGCAACCCGACATTGTCGGGCTGGATCCTCTCGTATCTGTTTTTTGGCCTGGCGTACGTCCTGCTGACTCGCCACAGCCAGATCGAGCCACACCGCTCGCTGCGCACGCCGGCCAAGCTTGCATTGCTCGTGCTGATCACGGTTTCGGCGGTGGCGGTGGGCTGGTTCAGCCAGAGCGGTCTGTCGGCCATGCTCATGCTGGTGATCGCCGTAGTGCTACCGTGGCAACTGCCGGTGGTGGCCGGTTTGGTGTGGCTGTTGGGGCAGAACCTGCTCCTGATCCCGGTCATCGCCAGCTACCCGGGCTGGACGGTGGGTACGGCGATCCTGCAGGTGTGCATGTATCTGGGTCTTTCCGCCCTGGTGTTCATCACCTCCACCGTAGCGACCCAGCAGGCAGAGGAGCGCGAGGCGCAGCGCCGGCTCAATTCCGAACTGCGCGCCACGCGCGCGTTGCTGGCCGAATCCACCCGTATTGCCGAGCGCATGCGTATCGCGCGCGAGTTGCATGACCTGATCGGGCACCATCTCACCGCGCTCAGCCTGAATCTGGAAGTGGCCAGCCACCTGGCGAACGACAAGGCCGCCGAGCACGTACGCAAGGCGCAGGCCACGGCTAAACACCTACTTTCGGACGTGCGCGAGGCGGTAAGCGAGCTGCGCCAGGACGATGCAATCGATCTGACCCAGGCGCTGCGCAGCCTGATCGAAGGCGTACCCGGCCTGGACGTGCACGTGCAGACGCCGCCGCGCTTCAGCGTGGAAGATCCTAGGCGCGCTCAGGTGCTGCTGCGCTGCGCGCAGGAAATCATCACCAACACCGCGCGCCACGCCGGCGCGCGCAACCTGTGGCTGCATTTCGCCTATGCCGATGACGGCATGCTCGGCCTGCATGCACGCGATGACGGCCGCGGCGCCGCCAACTACACGCCCGGTAACGGCATGAGTGGCATGCGCGAGCGCCTGGCCGAATTCGGCGGCAGCGTGATGGTGGACACCGGCGCCATGCAGGGTTTCGCGCTGACCGTCCGGCTGCCGCTGGGCGAGGTCAGCGCACTGGCGCACGCGCCCAGTCGCTTCGAGCCGCCGGCGTTGAGCCTCCCATGAGCCTGGCCGCGCGTTCGACCGGCCCGGCGGCATGCCAGAATGTCCCCTCGCAGGGGGACTGCGGTGTTGCCCCGGCGCCGTGCCAGCCACGGTGCCAGCACAGTTATCCACGTTTCTGAGGGTCCGCAATGATTTCTGTGTGTCTCGTCGACGATCAGAACCTGGTGCGCCAGGGGGTGCGTTCGCTGCTGGACCTGGCCGAGGACATCCGCGTGGTCGCCGAATGCGCCGATGGCGCCCAGGCCGTACTGGAGATTCCGCGGATCAAGCCGGACGTGGTGCTGCTGGATCTGCGCATGCCCAACATGAGCGGCCTGGAGGTCCTGCAGGCGCTGTCCGCACGCAACGAACTGCCGCCCACGATCATCCTCACCACCTTCGACGACGATCAGCTGGTGCTGCAGGGCCTGAAGGCCGGCGCGCGCGGCTATCTGCTGAAGGACGTGTCGCTCGAGCAACTGGTGGAAGCCGTGCGTACGGTGGCTGCCGGTGGCTCGCTGGTGGCGCCGATGGTGACTCAGCGCCTGCTCGCGGGGGTCGGGCGCATCCAGAATCAGTTCACCAGTCTGGAGCAGCCCGATCCCCTCACCGAGCGCGAGACGGAAATCCTGCGTCTGCTCTCTGGCGGCTACTCCAACAAGGAAATCGCCAACTCGCTGAAGGTGGCCGAGGGCACGGTGAAGAACCACGTGTCGAACATCCTTTCCAAGCTCGGGGTGCGCGATCGCACCCGCGCCGTGTTGAAGGCGCTGGAGCTGGGCATCGTCTGAGCCGCACGTACGTTCGGCCGTCCATTCGGTGACGCATGTAGGGGCGCGCTAAGGGGTGCGGGGCCTCGCGCAGCCTCATTTTCGGCCTTCTGGGGCGTGTTGCGGCTGCAGATGGCGTTCCTCGACGCGAGCAAGTAACATCCGTCGCTTCGGCATGCGTTCCCCCCCGCTGAGACAGGTTTCCGAGGGAAGACTTCCCGGCGGTAACGGCGATGCCATCAAGTGCTGCGTAGAGACGCTCGGAGAACCCTGGAATGATGCGTGTTCTTGAATTACTTATGGCCCTGGTCATCGTGGCCGTACTGGCTGTGGTGGTGGGCATTGCGATGCCCGGCAGTGGCCATGTGGAGAGGTCGCTGGTCATCGGCAAGGACATCCGTCAGGTCTATGACGTGCTGAACAACTTCCGCCGTTTCGGCGACTACGCCGAGCTCACCGGCAGCGATCCGACGATCAAGTACGACCTTTCGGGCAAGGCTTACGGCCCCGGCGCCGAGATCAGCTGGACCGGTGCGCCGAAGAAGGCCGGCAGCGGCAAGCTGACCATCGCCAGCGCCGCTCCCGAGTTCAACAAGGTTGACTCCACCGTCAACAAGGCCGAGATCGTCTGGAACCTCGACGGCGACTGGCGCGGCAGCGACAAGCACTTCACCCTCGACCTGGAGCGCGAAGGCCGTACGCACAAGCTGACCAAGGTCACCTGGGCGTATGACGTCAAGTACGGCTTCAATCTGCTGAACCGCTACTCCAATCTCTACATCCACGGCGCGCCGGATGCCTTCATCCAGTACAGCCTGACCGGCCTGCAGAACATGCTCGCCTCGGTCAAGAACGTGGACTACAGCGAGCTGGTGCCGTACATCGAGCAGACCAAGCCGACGCCGGTGCTGCTGGTGTCGACCAAGATCGAGCGCGAGGGCGGCCTCGATGCGCTGACCGAAGCGACCGACGGCGCCGTCAAGCTGCTGACGGACACCGCCAAGAAGCTCAACGTCAACGTGACCGGTCCGCGCATCCTCGTGGTGAACAACTACGGCGACCAGACCTTCACCTTCGACATCGCGCTGCCGATCGACGCCACCACGCTCACGGTGGCTGGACAGAGCCACGATCTCACCGCCGCGACCACGCCGACCCCGTCGGGCGCTCCGGCCGCCGCCGGTTCCGCCGCCGCGCCGGCCAGCGCCGGCTCGACCGAGGCTCCGGCCGACGCCGCCGCCGCCAACGCGCCGGGCAGCACCGACAAGTACGGCCGTCTGATCATCGACCAGGACGTTCGCGCCACCATGATGGCGGGCGGCCCGGCGCTGAAGGGCGAGTGGAACGGCACCTACGCCGGCGTGCCGCAGACCCGCGACGAGCTCGAGGCGTATGCGCAGACCCACGGCTACAAGTACGACACCGTGGTGAACCGCTTCTACGACGTCCTGGCTCGCCCGGAACAGATCGACACCAACAACAACATCACCCAGTACGCCCGGTACGACGTGTACCTGCCGCTGAGCGATGCGCCGGAACAGACGCCGGAACAGGAGGCGGGCATCCAGCCGCCGACGCTGGACGAGTCGCCGGCCGCATCCTCCAGCAGCGCCGCTCCGGCCGCCGCCGGTTCCGCTGCGGCGCCGGCCGAGGCTGCCAGCGCCGGCAACTGATCCGACCGACGCAAGTCATCGAACCCCGTCCGTCCGCGGACGGGGTTTTTTGTTGCCCGCAGTCGGTGCCGGGCATGCCGGCCGCCGAACTTTTGCGGCCCCTTGCGGTACATTGCACGGCGCGGCGTCGTCGCCGCTTCCCGTTCCCTGGCCCGCGGGGCCGCCCACGCCCGTCGCCGGCCTTCCGATGATCGAAACCGACCAGCTCACCCGACGCTATGGCAGGTTCACTGCGGTGGACGCGCTGAGCATCCGTGCCGAGCCGGGGCAGGTGCTGGGGCTGCTGGGCCCCAACGGTGCGGGCAAGACCACCGCGATGCGGATGATCGCCGGCTTCCTCGCGCCGACCTGCGGCACGGCCCGGGTCTGTGGCCACGACGTGCGCACTGCGCCGCAGGAGGCGCGCCGCGCGCTGGGTTATCTGCCCGAGGGCGCACCGAGCTACGGCGAGCTGACGGTGCGCGAGTTCCTGGTATTCATCGCGCGCATGCGCGGCTTTACCCGCAGCAACGGTCGCCAGCGCTTCGAGGAAGTGATCGCCCGGCTGCAACTGGAGGACGTACTCGAGCAATGCATCGACACCTTGTCCAAGGGGCTGCGCCGGCGCGTGGGCCTGGCCCAGGCGATCCTGCACGATCCGCCGGTGTTGATGCTTGATGAACCCACCGATGGTCTCGATCCCAACCAGAAGCACGCGGTGCGTCAGCTGATCGACGCGATGGCGCGCGAGCGCACCATCCTGGTCTCCACCCACCTGCTGGAAGAGGTGCACGCACTGTGCAACCGCGTGGTGATCATCGCCCGCGGCCGCCTGCTGGCCGATGCGACGCCGGCGGAGCTGGAGCAGCGCTCGCGCTATCACGGGGCGGTGTCGTTCAGTGCACCAGGCAGCGCGGTGTCGCAGGAAATGCTGGGGCGGATGCCGCAAGTGGCGGCGATCGAGGTCGACCCGCTGGACGGACGTATTACAGTGTTCCCCAAGCCGGGCGAGCGCATTCTCGAAGCGGTGGAGCAGCTGCTGCGCGCACAGGGGCTGGAGGTGTCCGAGATACAGCTCGAGCGCGGCCGCCTGGATGAAGTGTTTCGCCACATCACCACAATGCCGGAACCGGCGGCATCGGGGCGCGCGGCATGACTCCGGTACAGGCGATCGTGCGGCGCGAGCTGCGCAGTTATTTCGTCACGCCGGTGGCCTACGTGTTCCTGGTGATCTTCCTGGTGCTGGCGGGCATCCTCACGTTCTACAGCGGTGACTTCTACGAGCGGCGGCAGGCCGACCTTCAGCCGTTCTTCGCAATGCATCCGTGGCTGTACCTGATCCTGGTGCCGGCGGTCTCGATGCGGCTGTGGGCCGAAGAGGCCAAGTCCGGCACGCTGGAGTTGCTGCTGACGCTTCCGGTGCGGCTGTGGCAGGCGATGCTCGGCAAGTTCCTGGCGGCTTGGTTGTTCGTGGGGCTGGCGCTGGCGTTGACCTTTCCGATCTGGATCACCGTCAACTACCTGGGAGATCCAGACAACGGCGTGATCCTGGCCGGCTATCTCGGCAGCTGGCTCATGGCCGGAGCATTCCTCGCCATCGGCGCCTGCCTGTCGGCACTCACGCAGAGCCAGGTGGTGGCCTTCATTCTCACCGCGCTGGTATGCGTGCTGCTGCTGCTGGCCGGGCAGTCGCAGGTGATCGACTTTTTCCAGGAGGCGCTGCCGCGACGGCTGGTCAACGGCGTGGCGCACCTGAGCATGCTGCGCCATTTCGAGGCGATCGCCCGCGGCGTGCTGGACCTGCGCGACCTGGCCTACTTTGTGCTCAGCATGGTGGCCTGGTTGACCGCCGGCGTGCTGTTGCTCGACCTGCGGCGGAGTCGCTGAGCGTGCGTCGCTGGATGTTCAGTCGACGCTCGCGCCTGGCCGCCACTTTGGCCACACTGGTGCTCTTGTTCATCGCCGCGGCGCTGGCCTTGAGCCGCTGGGTGCACGTGCCACGGATCGATCTCACCGCCGACCGGCTGTACACACTCACACCCGGCACGGTGCAGATCGTTGGGCACCTGCAGCGGCCGCTGCGGCTGACGCTGTATTTCTCCGAACACGCGGCGCGAGACCTGCCGCAACTGCGCAGCTACGAGCAGCGGGTGCGCGAGATGCTGCAGGAGATGGTGGCGCGGTCCTCCGGCAAGCTGCACCTGCAGATCGTCGACCCGGTGCCGTACTCCGACGACGAAGCAAGCGCCGAGGGCAACGGCCTGACTCCGCTCAGCGGCGGCAGCAACGGCGAGCGCGTGTTCTTCGGCCTGGTCGGCACCACGCTGCCGGCCGATGGCAATGCCGTGGACGGCGTCGACGGCAAGACGCTCTCGGTGCCGTTCTTCGACCCGGCGCGCGAGACTTTCCTCGAGTACGACATCGCCAAGCTGATGTACGAGCTCAACGAGACGCAGAAGCCGCGTATCGGCCTGATCAGTTCGCTGCCGATGAGCGGTAATCCGGTCATCGGCGAGCCGGCATGGACCGTGCTCGGCCAGCTGCAGCAGTTGTTTTCGATCACCACGCTGGACCCGGGCAAGCTCAAGCGGATCGGCAAGGATCTACCGGTCGTGCTGCTGGTGCATCCCAAGCACCTGTCCGACGACGCGCTATATGCGCTCGATCAATATGTGCTCGGCGGCGGCCACCTGGTGGTCTTCGTCGACCCGGATGCGGAGCTCGACACCGCTCCGTTCGTGGATGCTTCCACCGGCGTCACCGACGATCACAACTCCGATCTGCCGCGGCTGTTCAAGGCCTGGGGCGTGGTCTACGACGATCGCAAGGTGGTGCTCGATCGCTCGCGCGCGCTGAAGATCGAGCTGGGCGACACCAGCTTCAGTCATCCGGCGATGCTCGGGCTGGGCGGGCAGGAGCTGAACCGCGGCGACGCCGTCACCGCCAGCCTGCAGCAGATCGACCTGTCCTCCGCCGGCTACTTCGATCTCGCCCCGGATGCCACCACGCGGCTGGTACCTTTGCTGCAGACCAGCGTCGACGCGCATGTGGTGCCGGTGCAGCGCGTGATCGAGGCGGCCAGCGACCCGTCCCTGCTGCTGCGCGACTACACGTCCGACAACGCGCACTACGTGCTCGCCGCCCGCCTGCGCGGCACGCTGAGCAGTGCCTTCCCGGAGCGCGCCTCGCCCGCCCACCTAGCGCAGTCGAGGCCGGATGCGGAGGTGATCCTGGTGGCCGATACCGATCTGCTGACCGATCGTCTGTGGGTCGATACGCAGAGCTTCCTCGGCCAGCCGATGCTCAACGCCTTCGCCAGCAACGGCGACTTCATCACCAACCTGGTGGACAACCTCAGCGGTTCGTCGGCGTTGCTGTCGATCCGCGGGCGTTCCACCTCGCAGCGGCCGTTCACCCGCGTGCAGGCGCTGCAGAGCGCCGCCGACCAGAAGTTCCTGCTGAAGAAGCAGGAGCTGGAGCGTGAGCTGGCCGAAACGCGCAGTCGGCTGGAAGAACTGCAGCCGGCGCGCGGCGGCCGCGATGGCCAGGCCAGCGCGGAGCAGAAGCGCGAGATCGAGCAGTTCCTGCAGCGCAAGCTGGCGATCAGCAAGGAGCTGCGCGACGTGCAGCACCAGCTCAACGCCGAGATCGACGCGCTGGGCCTGCGCGTGAAGTTCATCAATATCGTGGCGGTGCCCGCGCTGGTGACGCTGCTGGGTCTGCTGTACGGCTGGCGGCGCACGCGACGCAGCCGCCGGCGTGTGTGAGGGTGGCAATGTGCCGCGCGAGCGCGCGACGTGTAGCCGCTAAGCTGATCGACTTGGCCGCTGTCCGGCCCGGATCGTGCCCGTGATGTCGACGCTGTTGAAATGGATCGTGCCGTGGGAGTTCTCATGGCTGTTTCTGGCTACGTTCGTGCTCGCCTGCGTGCTGTACGTGCGCGGTGCGACGCGGCTGCGGGTGAGCCGCGGCCGCCAGCTGTCGTTCTGGATCGGCATGGTGATGATCTACGCGTCGCTGCACACGTATTTCGATTACTACGCCGAGCATGAGTTCTTCATGCACCGCATCCAGCAGGTGCTGCTGCATCACCTGGCGCCGCTGCTGATCATCGCCTCGTATCCGGGGACGGTGCTGCGCGCGGGGCTGTCGTTGCCGCTGCGCGTGCGCCTGCGCGCAGCACAGCGCAACTGGCCGGCGCGCGTGGCCAGCGCGGTGCTGCTCAATCCCGCCTTCGCCACGCTGACCTTCGTCGCGTTCATCCTGGTCTGGCTGATTCCACACATGCAGACGCTGGCGATGCTGGACTGGCGCATCTACCGCTTCATGAACTGGTCGATGGTGGCCAGCGGCTTCATCTACTGGTGGCTGGTGCTCGACCATCGCCCGCGCCCGCCGGGTCGCATGACGCCGGGTCTGCGCGTGCTGTCGCCGGGCATCACCATGACGCCGCAGATCCTCGCTGGCGCCATCGTCACGTTCTCCAAGACCGACCTCTATCCGATCTTCGAGATCTGCGGCCGTGCCTTCACCTTCAACGTGCTCACCGGGCAGCTGGTGGGCGGGGTGATCATGTGGGTGCCGGCCGCCATCATCGAATCGATCGGCGGCCTGCTGGCCTTGCGCCAGTGGCTGCGCCTCTCACGCAGTGGGCGGATCCGCCGCGAAAGCGACGATCGACGCCGCGCGGCCGCGGCCAGGGCCACGGCGCGCAGCGCCGGTTGAGCGAAGCGGGTCGCTCCGGCTCAGTGACCGTGCGGCATCGCGCCGCCGTGATCCATCGGCATGGCCGGATCCATGCCGGCCGGCGCCTTGTCACCCGCATCGACCGCGTTGGCGGGGCGCGCGAGGAAATCCACCGGCAAATGGCTGCCATCGGCGAAGTCCAGCGTGACCGGCACCGTCTCGCCGGCGTTCACGGCCTTGGTCGCCTGCATCAGCATCAGGTGGTAGCCGCCCGGGGCCAGCGCCACGCTGCCGTGGGCGGGGATCGCCAGCTGCTCGACCATGCTCATGCGGCCCATGCCGCCCTCGGTGGTGCTTTGGTGCAGCATCACGTGGCCGTAGCGGGCGCTGGTGGCGCCGGTGAGTGCGACGGCGGTGTCGCCGGTGTTGTGCAGCGTCACGTAGCCGCCGGCGGGCAGGCCGGCGGGCAGTACGCGGATCCACGCCTTCTCGGCATGCACCTGGGCGGCCTGGTCGGCCTGCGCGGCGCCGGCAAAGAGCAGGCCGGCGGCAAGCAGTGCGGAAAAGCGACGGGTCATCATGGTTGGGCTCCGGGGGCGAGCAACAGGTGCAGGTCGTGGACCAGATCGTCCTGCGAATCGGCAGGGGTGGACAGCAGGCGCGCATGGCCCTGCGCGTCGAAGATGTAGATCGCCGAGCTGTGGCTCACCTCGTAGTTGCCGTCGCCCGGATCGGGCTCGCGGCTGAAGGCGGAGCGATAGCGCTTGCTCAGTGCCTCGATGTCGCCAGGCTTGCCGGTCAGGCCGACCGCGCGCTTGTCGAACGCATTGACGTAGGCGTGCATCACCTCGGGCGTGTCGCGCGCCGGGTCGACCGACACGAACAGGATGCGCGCGCCATCGGCGAGCGGTCCGAGCCGCTGCATCACCACGTGCAGGTGGGCGAGGGTGAGCGGGCAGACATCGGGGCAGTGGGTGTAGCCGAAGTACAGCAGCACCACCTTGCCGCGATAGTCCGCGCCGGTGGCCGGCTTGCCCTGGTCATTGATCAGGTTGAAGTCCAGGTCCGGCATGTGGCCGGTGACCTGGGTGAGCCGGAACGGCAGCGGCGTGCCGTGCTGGCAGCTGGCCAACAGCAGGGCTGCGGCAAATAGCAGCGAGCCGGCGAACCAGGGAATGGCGCGACGCGCGCGCATGCGAAGATCGGAAATGGCCATCCCCCAAGGATACGCCACGGCTGTCCACGGCCGTCTCCCTGAGCGAGGAAATCCCCCGATGATGCGACAACCTGCCACCCGAAGCACCTCCTGGCTGGTGTCGTTGGCCGGCGCCAGCGGCGTGCTGTTAGGCGCTTTTGGCGCACATGCCTTGCGCGGCCACCTGGATGCGTCGGCCATGGGCTGGTGGCAGACCGCAGTGCAGTACCAGCTGTGGCACGCGCTCGCCCTCGCGCTGGCGGTGCACACCGGGCGCGGCCGCGCCCAGCGCTGGGCGGTACTCGCGTTCGCAATCGGCATCGTGCTGTTCAGCGGCAGCCTGTACGCGATGGCGCTGGGGGCCCCGCGCTGGTTCGGCGCGATCACGCCGCTGGGCGGCCTCGGTTTCGTCGTCGGCTGGGTAGCGCTGGCCATCGCCCTGGGCCGGCCTGTCGACGGGGCCTGAACCTCGCCGCACCCGCTCCGGGCAGGCGTCATGCGCTCGTCACGTACGCCGGGCAGGCTGCGCCCATGAGCACCGCACCCACCACCCTCGATGCCTCGCCGCTTTCAAGTCTACGGCGTCGCCACGCTGTAGCCGCGGGGATCCTACTCGCAGGTATCGGCGTGCTGCTGCTGGCCGGCCGCGGTCGGGACCCGGTCGCCGCGCCGCCATTGGCGGTGAACGCGTTGGTGCACTGGCAGGACGACGATCACGACTGGCTGTTGGTTGCCGACCGTACGGCCCACGAGCTGGTGGTGTACGACGCCACCAACGGCGAGCCGCTGCAGCGCCTCGGTCGTGACGACGGACTCGGTTCGGTCCACACCATCGCTGCACTCGGCGATCACCTGCTGGTGCAGAACACGAAGGGCCAGCCGACCCTGCTCAGCCTGCCTTCCTTGCGCGCGCAAGCGCTGGCGTCGCGCTGAGGCGGCGATCGATCAGCGCGCTGCGACTGGAGCCTGGTGCGCGATCCACGCAGCGATGTCGCCGATCACCTTCGGTTCCACGTGAGCCGGCTTGGCGTAGTCGGCCGGCGAGGGCGGCTTGCCGCTGGGCGTGAACAGGTGACTGAGCCCGGCGTAGCTGCGCAACGTCACGCCTGAGTCGTGGGCAAAAGCGTGCTTCCACGCCGCGAAGTCCTGCGCCGGCGGCACCTGGAAATCCGCCATGCCCTGCATCACCAGCAGCGGTGCATGCAGGCCACGCGCCGTGTCGATGGCGTCGTAGTGGGCCAGGCTCAGCCACCAGCTCGCGGGCGCGTGAAAGAACGTGCCTGCGGGCGGATGGGCGGGATCGGCCTTGGCCAGGGTGTCGCGTGCCGTCTCCACCTCGTGGATCTGCGCCGTCATGACGGCCTGCGGGGTGCCCGGCAACGCGCTCAGGTATTTCAGTTGCTGCAGCACCACGCCCAGGTCCAGGCGCTCCGGGGCCGCGAGCAGAATGACCCCGGCCAGGTGCCCGTCACGTTTCGCGATCCGCGGCGCCATCAGCGCGCCGAGACTGTGGCCGATCAGGAACACGCGCTGGCGGTCGATGTGCGGCTGCTGGCGGAGCAGGGCGAGCGCGGTCAGCGCGTCATCGGTGACCTCGTCGTCGACCGTGAGCGAGGTGGTGGCCAGCTGTCTGCCGTAGGTGAGCGTGCGCTTGTCGTAGCGCAGTGAGGCAATGCCCGCCTTGGCCAGCCCCACGGCCAGATCATGGAAGGGTTTGTTCGGGCCGATCGTTTCGTCGCGGTCGTGAGGGCCGGAGCCGGCGACCAGCAGCACGGCCGAAAACGGACCATCGCCCGGCGGCAGCGTGAGCGTGCCCGGCAGCGGCCCGAGTGGCGAACGCACCGCCAGCAGCTGTTCGCGCACGCCGGGCGGGAGTGGGCTGGCGGCGGCATGATCCTCACCGGCCGGTGCCGGGGCGAAGAACAGGGCGGCCACCTGGCCATCCTTGTCGCAGGCCACCCGCATCAGCAGCGTGGCCCGGGCGAAGTGCAGTGGCGTTTCCACCATCGCCTTGCCTTGCGCCGTCTGCGCCTGCGGTGTGCCGCTGTCCTCGAGGGCGCCGACCTGGGCCGGCAGGGCCTGCGCCCAGACGGCCTGCAGCTTGCTCGCCGGCAGGCCCGAACGCATGGTCGGATCGAAATCGCGCGTGGCGTCGGCGAAGCGGCCTTCGCGCAGGCTGGCCAGGATGGCGGCCGAGCGGTTGCTGCAGTCGGCGGCCGTGGTGGCCTGTGCATGGGTGGCGACGCCGCTCGCCAGCAGGGCGGCCAGCAGCAGTGCTGGCGATACCAGAGTGATGCGCATCGAAAAGCTCCTTATTCGTCGTCGTCCATCGCTTCGGGTTGGGTCGGCTTGAGCCGCCCGGCCTTGCGCAGCGCGTCGCGCAGCAGGTACTCGATCTGCGCGTTGACGCTGCGCAGTTCATCCTCGGACCAGCGCTGCACCGCTTCGAGCACGGTGGCGCTGATCCGCAGCGGATAGGCTTTTTTCTCGGCCGCCATGCGCTCAGCGGGCGGCGCGTCGGCGCGACGCGAGCGCCACGACGAACAGCACGATCATCACGGGAAGGACAGTCATCGTCATGCTCCTCAGCTGTACAGGCTGCCGGCGTTGACCACCGGCTGGGTGGCGCGATCGCCGCACAGCACCACCAAGAGGTTGCTGACCATGGCGGCCTTGCGTTCCTCGTCGAGCTCCACCACCCCCTGCTCGCGCAGCTTGTCCAAAGCCATCGCGACCATGCCCACGGCGCCCTCGACGATGCGTTCGCGCGCCGCCACGATGGCATTGGCCTGCTGGCGCTGCAGCATCGCCTGGGCGATCTCCTGCGCGTAGGCGAGGTGGCTGATGCGCGCCTCGATCACCTGCACGCCGGCCGTTTCCAGTCGCGCCTGGATCTCGTCACGCAGGTGGTTGTTGATCACCTCGCCATGGCTGCGCAGCGAGGGCTTCTTGTCGTCGTGCGCGTCGTACGGATAGTTCTGCGCCATCTGGCGCAAGGCCGACTCGCTCTGGATGTGCACGAAGTTCTCGTAGTCGTCCACGCAGAACACCGCCTCGGCCGTGTCTAGCACCTGCCACACCACCACCGCGGCAATCTCGATCGGGTTACCGTCGCTGTCGTTGACCTTCAGCTTGCCGCTCTCGAAGTTGCGCACGCGCAGCGAGACGCGGCGGCGGCTGTAGAACGGGTTGGTCCAGCGCAGGCCTTCCTCGCGCACCGTGCCGGCGTACTTGCCGAACAGCTGCAGCACCTGCCCCTCGTTCGGCGCCACCTGGAAGAACCCCTTCAGCAGGAACGCCGTCAACACCAGCAGCCCCACGCCGACGAAGAAATGCGTGCCCGGCTGCTCCCCCGATTTCAGACCGATCAGCTGGCTGACGCCGATGGCTGCCAGCACCAGGCACACCACGACAAACGGAATGCCCGCGATCGAAAACCCCTTGCGCTCGTTCATGACCTTGCCTCCCTAAATTGCGAGTATTGGATATCAAATTGATATCACATGACAAGTGCCGGCCGCAGATGGCCCTCACGCCTGGGTGGCTGTGGAAGCGACCACTACAATGGCGGGTCCATCGACCCGGAGATCCCGTATGAAGCCTTTCGGTACGCCGCTCTCGAACCGCGCCCTGCGCGTGTTGCTGCTCGGCTCGGGTGAGCTGGGCAAGGAGGTGGCGATCGAGCTGCAGCGCTTCGCCGTGGAGGTGATCGCGGTGGACCGCTACGCCAATGCGCCGGCGATGCAGGTGGCCCACCGCAGCCACGTGATCGACATGCTCGACGGCGCCGCGCTGCGCGCAGTCATCGAGGCGGAGCAGCCGGACCTGGTGGTGCCGGAAATCGAGGCGATCCACACGCCCACGCTGATGGAACTGGAAAAGGGCGGCTTGAACGTGATTCCCACCGCGCGCGCCGCGTGGCTGACGATGGACCGCGAAGGCATCCGCCGCCTCGCCGCCGAGGAGCTCCAGCTGCCGACATCGCCGTACCGCTTCTGCGACGACGAGGGGCAATACCGCGCCGCCGTCGAGGCGCTGGGTTTCCCGTTCGTGATCAAGCCGGTGATGAGCTCCTCCGGCAAGGGCCAGAGCGTGGTGCGCGATGCCTCGACGCTGCAGGCGGCGTGGGATTACGCCCAGGCGGGCGGTCGCGCGGGCAAGGGGCGGGTGATCGTCGAGGGCTTCGTCGATTTCGACTACGAGATCACCCTGCTCACCGTGCGCCATCGCGATGGCACCGCGTTCTGCGCGCCGATCGGCCATCGCCAGGAAGACGGCGACTATCGCGAGTCTTGGCAGCCGCAGCCGATGAGCGCCGCGGCGCTTGCCGAGGCGCAGCGCCAGGCCACGGCGATCACCGCGGCGCTCGGCGGATGGGGCGTGTTCGGCGTGGAGTTCTTCGTCAAGGGCGACGCGGTGATCTTCTCCGAGGTGAGCCCGCGTCCGCACGACACCGGCCTGGTCACGCTGATCTCGCAGGATCTGTCCGAGTTCGCCCTGCATGCGCGGGCGATCCTGGGCTTGCCGATTCCGCTGATCCGACAGCTCGGGCCGTCGGCCTCGTGCGCCAAGCTGGTGGAAGGCGAGGGCGCCGCGCCGCAGTACTTCGGCGTGGCCGAGGCGCTGGTCGAGCCGGACACGCAATTGCGCCTGTTCGGCAAGCCGGCGGTGAAGGGGCGTCGCCGGATGGCGGTAACGCTGGCGCGCGACGAGAGGATCGAGGCGGCCAAGGCCAAGGCGATCCGGGCGGCGGCCTCGCTGCGGGTAGAGTTGCCGGGCAGCTGATCGCACGCTGCGGCCATCACACGATCCACGACGGGAGAGAGCAGGGCATGGAGACATCCGGATTCGCACATTGGCTGATCGTGGTGGTGCAGGTGTTCGCCGCGCTGTTCCTGCTGCTGCTCGCCATGGGCGTGGCGCTGGTACTGGTGACCTGGTTCGTCGACCGCAACCAGACGTCCAACTCGGTGCTGCGCAATTTTCCGGTGATCGGGCACTTCCGCTACGGCTTCCTGCGGCTGGGCGAGTTCTTCCGCCAGTACCTGTTTTCCAGCGATCGCGAAGAGCTGCCGTTCAATCGCGCCGAGCGAGTGTGGGTGTATCGCGCGGCGAAGAATGCCGAGAACACCAACGCCTTCGGCTCCACCCGCGACCTGCGTGCCGAGGGCGTGCCGTTCTTCGTCAACGCCGCGTTCCCGGCGCTGGGCGACCACCACGTGGAGCCCAAGCCGCTGCGGATCGGGCCATACGCGCGCGAGCCGTACGACCACGCCGCGTTCTTCAATATCTCGGCGATGAGTTTCGGTGCGCTGTCGGCGCCGGCGGTGCGGGCGCTGTCGATCGGCGCGGCGCGGGCCGGCATCTGGATGGACACCGGTGAGGGTGGCCTGGCGCCGTATCACCTCGAAGGCGGTTGCGACATCGTGTTTGAGATCGGTACGGCCAAGTACGGCGTGCGCACGCCCGATGGCCGTCTGGACGACGACAAGCTCACCGCGATCTGCGCGCACAAGCAGGTGAAGATGGTCAGCATCAAGCTCGGCCAGGGCGCCAAGCCGGGCATGGGCGGCCTGCTGCCGGCGGCCAAGGTGACGCCGGAGATCGCGGCGATCCGCGGCATTCCCGAGGGGCAGGATTCGCAGAGCCCGAACCGGCATCTCGACATCGCCAACGTGGCGCAGCTGATGGACGCCATCGCGCACATACGTGAGCTCACCGGCAAGCCGACCGGCTTCAAGGCGGTATTCGGCGACATGCGCTGGATCGGCCAGCTGTGCGACGAGGTCGACCGCCGCGGCGTCGAGAGCGCGCCGGATTTCATCATCGTCGACGGCGCCGAAGGCGGCACCGGCGCCGCGCCGCAGACGCTGATGGAAGGTGTCGGCCTGCCGCTGCGCGAGGCGCTGCCGGAGCTAGTCAACACGCTGATCGCGCGCGGCCTGCGCGAGCGCATCAAGGTGATCTGCTCGGGCAAGTGCATCACCGCCTACGACGTGGCCTGGGCGATGTCGATGGGCGCGGACTTCGTCAACTCCGCACGCGGCTTCATGCTGGCGCTGGGCTGCATCCAGTCACTGCAGTGCAACCGCAACACCTGTCCCACCGGCATCACCACGCAGAACCCGCGGCTGCAGCGCGGGCTGGTGGTCAGCGACAAGAGCGAGAAGGTGTACCACTACGCGAAGAACGTGATGCACGAAGTGGGCATCATCGCGCACAGCTGCGGGCTGGACGATCCACGCGAACTCGACCGCAGCCACTGCCGCGTGATGGGGGACGAAGGTGTCTCCATTCCGCTGGAGAAGCTGTTTCCCTACCCGGAGCCGGCGACACGCGGATAAACCCCGGTAGGAGCGCACCCCCGGATCGAGTCCGGGGCAGGCTCTGTGCGCGAATGCTCTTGCTCCCGATCGACACATCAAAGCGCCTAAGCGTTCGCGCACAGGGTGCGCTCCTACAGTGCCTCGTTCTCTTGCATCGGCTGCCAGCCGTCCGGTCCGCGCACCTGCAGCGGCTGGAAGCGGCGCTTGTAATCCATCTTCGGGTGGCCCTCGATCCAGAAGCCCAGGTAGACCCACGGAATGCCGCGGCGGCGGGCCAGTTCCACCTGTTGCAGGATCGCCCAGGTGCCCAGGCTGCGCGCCGCCTCATCCGGATCGAAGAACGTGTAGACGGCCGACACGCCGGTGAGGCAGACGTCGGTGACGGACACCCCGAGCAGACGCGCGCCTTCGCGGAATTCCAGGAACAGCGTGGGGCTCCACGGCGCGGTGAGGAAGCGGCGGAAGTCGCTGGCTTCGGCCTCGTCCATGCCACCGCCGGCGTGGCGCGTGCGCAGGTAGCGCTCGTACAGCGCGTGCCGCTCGGCGTTGTAGCCGGGGATGCACTCGACCAGGCTGAGGTCCGCGTTACGCTTGAGGCAACGCTTCTGCGCGCGGTTCGCTACGAAGTTCGCCACGTCGATGCGGCACGGCGTGCACGCCTTGCACTGCGGGCAGCTGGGAAAGTACAGATGCCCGCCAGCACGGCGAAAGCCGCGCTCCAGCGCCGGCCCGTACAGCTGGTCCAGCTGCGGGGCCGCCGGGTCGATCACCAGGTTCTGCGCCGTGCGCTCGGCGAAATAGCCGCAGGCGTGGGGCAGGGTCTGGAACAGGCGGACGCGTTCGGAGCGCATGCCCCGATTCTATGCCTGCGTGGGCGCCGCGGATCAATCGTTGTGATCGATCGCCAGCCAGTGGGTGAGCTGGCCCTGGGCATCGCGCACCGGTTCGATGGCCAGGCGAACGGCGAGCGCGCTGCCGTCGGCGTGGGTCAGTTGCACACCCAGCATGGCTTGCTGATGGGCATCCAGATCGCGCTGGATCCGCTCCAGCGTATCGTCGTGCGGGCCGGTATCGTGCAGCAGTTCCGATACTGGCAGGCCGGACAGCGCCTCGGGCGTGCGGCCCAGGCGCCCGGCCAGGCGACTGTTGCTGAAGGTGATGGGCGCGGCATGCCACGGCCGGTGACCGGCCTGCATGATCAGCACGCTTTCGCGTACGCGCTCCAGCGAGGCGCCCAGCAGGGCCAGGTGGCGCTGGTAGTGCTTGCGCTCCATCAGCTCGATCAGCACGCGCAGGCTGCGCGCCGATTCCAGGTGGGCAGAGGTCCACAGGCGCGAGCGGCCGCGCACGGTTTCCTGCCACGCGGCGAAGCTCTGTCGGGGTGACAGGCGCGCGCCGGGAATGGTCTCCAGTTTGGACAGGTGCGGATTACCGCCCCAGCGCACGTCCTGGACCATCTCTCGCCGCGTCCACATGATCGCGCTGTGCGCGTCCGGCGCCAGCGGCATGAAGATGATGCCGGCGGCCTTGGGCGCCAGGTCGGCCAGGGCCGGGAACCGCTCGCCCAGCGCGGCGGTGTGCAGTACGCCGCTGATCGCATCGTGATCGGCGCTGGCCGGTGCAACGGCAGTCCGGATGCGGACCAGGCCCTCCGGCGACGGCACGTGGCCATGGGTGATCAGCTCGTCGCCGGCGAAGATCGCCACGCCATCGGCATCCACTACCTCCAGCAACTGCGGCGCAAGTTCGCCCAGGCGCGCGGCGCTGATCTGCTCGTTCTCGCTGAAGGCGGTGATCAGCTTTTCGCGCACGGTCAGCAGGCTGCTTTCCAGTTCTTCCTTCTCCACTTCCTGCAGCGCACCAATGCGCATCGCCAGGGCACTGGCGGCGCCGTCGGCCAGCTCGCGCATGTCGTGGTCGGCATAGCGCGGTGCGTAGTGGTGGCAGGAGATCAGCCCCCACAGCCGGCCGTTGACGATGATCGAAGCCACCAGGGTGCCGGTGACACCCATGTTGGACAGGTACTCCAGATGCACCGGCGACACGCTGCGCAGCGAGACATCGCTCAGATCCAGCGGCTGACCGGTGCGGGGATCGTCGGTCGGCACGATCGGGCTGGGCGTATAGCGCACGTCGCTGATGCCGCGCACGCGGTTGCGCAGGTACAGCGCGCGCGCCTGTGCCGGGATGTCGGTGGCCGGGTAGTGCAGGCCCAGATACGGTTCCAGCCCACGGCGCAGCGACTCGGCGATCACTTCGCCGTTCCAGTCTCGGTCAAAGCGGTAGATCATCACCCGGTCGTAGCCGAGCAGGTTGCGCAGGCTGCGCGCCACGCGCGCCGCGGCGGCGTCGATGCTGCGGTCGGCTTCGAGCTGGCGACCCAGTTCGTAGCTCCGGCGCAGCGGGTCTTCGTCGAACCGCGCCGCGTGCGGAGCCAGTTCGATCAGGCTGTGCTGCTCGTAGCGGTGCATGGCTGCCACCCAGCTCGCTTCGAGCGGCTGCTCGCGCCGTGAGAACTGCACGGGCACCCAGCCGGTGTGCGATGGTGTACCGTCATCCTCCGGCAGGCGATCAAAGCCGATCAGCGACGGCCACGGCGCGCCCAGGATCTGGTCCAGGGGTAGGCCGATCACCTCGGAGGCGTTGGCGCTGGCTTGGGTCACGAGGCCGCTCGAAACATCGACCGCCAGCAGCACGCCGTGGGGCTGGATGGAACCGGGAAGGTGGATCGGTTCGCGCGCGCAGGCCTCCAGGTCAACCGGCGCCGGGGGCGTCAGCGGCGCCGTCATGCACGCACCGCCTCCAGCATGCGCTGGGCACGTCCAAACATGGCGCGGGCAGCGGCGATAGCCGCTTGCTGCTGGTCGAGCTGGGAGAGTTGGTGGTCTAGCATCGACTGAAACGTCCTCCAGGTTCCGCGGCCGGCCTCCTGGCCAAGGCGGAAGAAGTGATGGGCGTGTCCGGGGAAGCGCTTCTCCAACAGGCGGAGCAGGATCTGGCCGCCGAGCGCCGAGCCCTCGATCACATAGAGCTCGCCCCATGATGCGGAGGAGCCGCCAACGACCTGTGAATGAGAGGCGCAAGCGAGCGGGAGCGGTTCATCTTCACGAGACAGCCCCCAGTCAGCGAGGTCGCGCGCCAGCGATTCACTTCGGCTGGCGTAATACCAGCCCGCATCGGCCAGTTCGCCGTGCAGCCACGCGGCGCGCTCGGTTTCCCACGCGCGGTGCAGGGCGTACTGGCCCAGCAGCAGCCGCCCGTAGGCGGCGGCGTCCAGCTGGCCATTCAGCAGCGTCTGCATCACCGCCGTGCGTTCGGCGGCAGCATGCTCGTGGCGGGTGGCGTCGCGCAGTTGGCGATGAGCGGGTGGAGGGCCGGGCGGCATGCAGCGGGTGACGGGCGCCAAACGCCTAGATCAGGCCCATGTAGCGCAGCATCAGCAGCACCACCGCACCGCCCACCGAGAGCAGCACGATGCGACGCACGCGCGTGACGGTGTGCTGGCGCTGGTTGATGGGCGAAGGGTTGCGCGCCGCGGCCAGCGCATCGCCATGACGGATCACCGGATCGATGCCGATCTCCTTCAGCAGCTCGCGGGCGCGGGTGTAGTCGTCGGCGTGGGTCACCCACACCTGCGGCCATTGCTCGCGGCTCTCGCGCTGCTGGATGTAGCTGAAGCGCTGGTGCGCGCGTCGGTTCCAGCGCGAGACGTTCTGCACCTGGCACTCGATGCCGTGCTCGCCGAGCAGGGCGACCAGGCGGTCGATGTTGGGCTGGTGCGGCGAGGTGTAGAGCTGGCGCATGGTGCGGGTCCGTCGGTGATCAGCTGTCGCGCAGGCGGATCAGGCCTTCCTGCGCGGTGGAGGCAACGAGGCGGCCGTCGCGGCTGAAGATCTGCCCGCGCGCCAGGCCGCGCGAACCCTGCGCGGTGGGGCTGTCGAACGAGTACAGCAGCCATTCGTCCACGCGGAACGGGCGGTGGAACCACAGCGCGTGATCCAGGCTGGCCATCTGCACGTTGTGGGTCATGTACGAGATGCCGTGCGGCAGCGTGGCGGTACCGATCAGGTGGAAGTCCGAGGCGTAGGCCAGCAGGGCGCGGTGCAGGATCGCCGAGTCGCTGATCGGCGCGGTGAGGCGGAACCAGATGTGCTGGATCGGTGGGCGCTTGACCGGGTGCAGATCGTCGCGCGGCCACACTTGGCGGAACTCGAACGGGCCGTCGATGCCCAACCAGCGTTGCAGCTTCACCGGCAGGCGGGCGAGCTCCTCGGGCGACAGGTGGCGCATCGGCTCCACGTCGTCCGGTGCCGGTACTTCGGGCATCGAGGTCTGGTGCTCGAAGCCCTTTTCCGGCTCCTGGAACGAGATCGAGCCGTTGAGGATCGGCTGGCCGTGCTGGATCGCCACCACCCGGCGCGAGGAAAACGTGCCGCCGTCGCGGGTGCGCTCCACGCTGTAGACGATCGGTGCGTCGATGTCGCCGGCGCGCAGGAAGTAGGCGTGCAGCGAATGCGCCTCGCGGCGCGGGTCCACCGTGCGCTGTGCGGCGGACAGCGCCTGCCCGAGCACCTGGCCACCGAACACGAAACGCGTGCCGATGTCGCGGCTCTGGCCGCGGAACAGGTTGTCTTCCAGCCGCTCCAGGTCCAGCAGGTCGACCAGTTCCTGGACGTGTTCCTCGCGCATGGGCTGCTCGATAGGTGATGAAGTGAGCCGGCGATTATAGCGGGGCCGGGTGATGGACATTCTGGCGAGTGCCCGACGCCGGCAGCGACTCGTCAGGCGCGAATTCGCCGCAACCCGCACCTGGCCAGCACCGCTTCCCATGGAAACAGCGGCCCCGGATCCAGCTTACGCGCCACTTCCAGCGAGGGATCGTCGCTGGCGGGCATCCGCGCGGTGTCCAGGTCCTCGTGCCCGGCGATTTCCCGCAGCGCCGGAAACTCGCGCCGCAGCTGGGCCAGCAGGTCCACCAGCGCGGCGATCTGCACGTCCGGGTACGGCTCGGTCATCGTCTGCTGGCGTGAATCCCACCAGTGCGGGTAGCGCCCCAGGTTCACCAGCTCGATGCCGATGGAATGCGGGTTGCAGCCGCGCACGTGGTGCGCCACGCGGGTGCCGGGCACGTAGCGCTCGATGCGGCCGTCGCGGTCGATGTAGTAATGCCCGCTGTTGCCGGTGCCACTCTCGTGCTGCACCCGTTCGCCGTATTCGCGCGCGGTGGCGAGGTCCGGCAGCTCGGTGCAGTGGATCACCGCCAGGGTCACCGCGTCGGCCGGGCGTGCGGCAAGGCGGTCGACGTAGGGCAGGGGATGGTCGTGGATCAGTGGCGGCATGGGCGAAAGTCTCGCACGGCGCCGGGTATCATGGACGGCCCGCCCCGCCCAGGAGCCGCCATGCGCAGCCCGATCATCCTCTCGCACGGTTCCGATTCCGGCCCCGACGCCACCAAGGTCAGCGCGCTGGCCGCGCTCGCCGAATCGCTGGGCTGGACCACGCTGCGCCCCGATTACCGCGAGGACGACGCGCTCGGCTACGCCGGTTCCGTGCCAGCCCGGCTGGCCCGCCTGCGTGCCGCGATCGAGGCGCAGCCGGCGCCGCCGGTGCTGGTGGGTTCGAGCATGGGCGCGTTCGTCTCCGGGCTGGCCTCGCTGGAGCACCCGGTCGCCGGCCTGTTCCTGCTGGCGACGCCGGAGAGCATCCCCGGCTGCGAGGTCGATTTCGACGTCACCCCCGACGTGCCCACCGTGCTGATTCACGGCTGGCGCGACGAGCTGTGCCCGCTGGACGACATGTACACCTTCGCCGCCCGACGCCAACTGCCGCTGCTGATCCTCGACGACGACCATCGCCTGGGCGCCAGCGTCGACGCCATCGTCGGCCAGTTCCGGCTGTTCCTCGACCAGCTGGCGGCGCGCGCATGACGGCTTTCTTCTCCAGCTGCCCCAAGGGCCTGGAATACCTGCTCAAGGACGAACTGGCCGCGCTCGGTGCACAAGACGTGCGCGAGACGGTCGCCGGTGTGCACTTTTCCGGCACGCTGGAAACCGCCTACCGCGCCTGCCTGTGGTCGCGGCTGGCCAGCCGCGTGCTGCTGCCGCTGGGCGAGTTCGACGCGGCGACCGACGAGGCGCTGTATGCCGGCGTGCAATCGATCGACTGGTCGACCCATCTCGCCAGCCACGCCACGCTGGCGGTGGACGCGCACACCACGCTGAGCAAGCTCACCCACAGCCAGTACCTCGCCCAGCGGGTGAAGGATGCCGTGGTCGACCAGTTCCGCCAGCGCGACGGCGAGCGTCCCAGCGTGGATACCGACGAGCCGGACGTGCGCATCAACGTGCGCCTGCGCCGCGATCGCGCCACGCTGTCGCTGGATCTCTCCGGCAGCCCGCTGCATCGCCGCGGCTGGCGCGAGCTGCAGGGCGAGGCGCCGCTGAAGGAAAACCTCGCCGCCGCGATGCTGCTGCGCGCGGGCTGGCCGCAGATCTACGCCGAGGGCGGCGCGCTGCTCGACCCGATGTGCGGCTCCGGCACGCTGCTCATCGAAGGCGCCTGGATGGCCGCCGACGTGGCGCCGGGCCTGCACCGCGAATACTTCGGCTTTCTCGGCTGGGCGCAGCACGACATCGCGCTGTGGAAGCGCCTGCACGAGGAGGCCACGCAGCGCGCCGAGGCCGGCCTGCGCGCGCTGCGCTCGTGCTTCTTCGGTTCCGATTCGGACCCGCGCATGGTGCAGACCGCCAAGCGCAACGCACAGGAAGCGGGCGTCGCCGGCTTCTTCACGCTGGATCGCCACGACGCCCTGCACGTGGCGCCGCCGCCGGGCGTGCCGCGCGGCCTGGTGATCACCAATCCTCCCTACGGCGAGCGCCTGGGCGAGCGCGAGCAGATGCCGCCGCTGTATCGCGCGCTGGGCGAAACGCTGCGTGCCCGCTTCACCGGCTGGCGCGCCGCTGTGCTGGCCGGCGACGTGGAGCTGGGCCGCGCCATGCCGCTGCGCGCCGAAAAGAAATACACGCTCTACAACGGCGCGCTGGAAACCGTGCTGCTGATCTTCGAGCTGCACGCGCGCGAGGCGATGCCGCACGAGTCCAAGCCGCTGTCGCCCGGCGCGCAGATGCTGAAGAACCGGCTGGAAAAGAACCTCAAACACCTGCGCAAGCGGCTGCAGCGCGAGGGCATCCACTGCTGGCGCGCCTATGACCAGGACCTGCCCGAGTACGCCGCCGCCATCGACGTCTACGCCAACGCGGCGGGAGACACCTGGCTGCACATCCAGGAATACCGCGCGCCGGTGGAGATCCCAGTGGAGACGGCGCGCACGCGCATGCGCGAGATCACCCGCGTGGCGGGCGAGGTGTTCGGCCTGCCGCGCGAGCGCATCGCGCTGAAGACGCGCGAGCGCGGCAAGGGCGGTTCCAAGTACGGCCAGTTCGACCAGCGCGGCGAATTCGTCGAGGTGGAGGAGGGCGGCCTGAAGTTCCTGGTCAACCTCACCGACTACCTCGACACCGGCCTGTTCATCGACCACCGGCTGGTGCGCGCGCGGTTGCGCGAGCTGGCCAAGGGCCGGCGTTTCCTCAACCTGTTCGCCTACACCGCCACCGCCAGCGTCTACGCGGCGGCCGGCGGCGCGCGCGACACCACCAGCGTGGATCTGTCGGCCACGTATCTCGACTGGGCCTCGCGCAACCTCGCGCTGAACGGCTTCACCGGCAGCATGCACAAGCTGATCCAGGCCGACGCCATGGAGTTCCTGCGCGGCGAGCGCGATCGCTACGGGGTGATCTACGTCGATCCACCGACCTTCTCCAACTCCAAGCGCGCCGAGGATTTCGACGTACAGCGCGATCACCTCGCCCTGCTCATGGCCTGCGGTGACCGGCTGGCGAACGACGGCGTGATCGTGTTCTCCAACAACTTCCGCCGCTTCGCGCTGGATCGTGCGGCGCTGGAAGAACGATTCACCATCGAGGACTGGACCGCCCCCAGCATCCCGTTCGATTTCGCGCGCCGCGCCGACATCCACGGCTGCTGGCTGCTGCGTCCGCATGCGGTAGCGAGCGACGTGAACCCGTGGGATACCGCCAGGATCAAACGTCGGTAAGGTTTCAGTGCGCATTAAGTCGGTGAAGCCGAGCATTCACCACGCATAGACGCACACAGGTGGTGACCCGCATGAACAGCAAAGGCAAGATCGCAGCACTCGCCCTGATGACGGCCTCGGCGCTCTCGTTACCACTCAGCGCGACTGCCGGGGGCTGGGGTCATCATGGCGGCTATCGTGGTTATCACGGCGGTGGCTACTACGGCGGTTACCACGGCGGTTACCACCACGGTGGCTACTGGAGTGGCGGACGCTGGATCGCCGGTGCGATCGTTGCCGGTGCGGTGGTGGGTCTGGTCGATGCGGCGGTCAATCCGCGCCCGGTCTATTACGACCGCCCGGTGGTCTACGCCCGCCCGCGCACGGTGATCTACGAAGATCGCCCAGTCGTGGAGCGCCGCGTGGTGGAAACGCGCACCGTGGTCTACGACGACGGCTACCCCACCCGCTACGTGCGCGACGACGGCTACTACGGCGACTGATCGCGGCGAACGATTCCAAAGAAAAAGCCCGGCACAGACCGGGCTTTTTCTTTGCACGCAGGCGCCGCCGAAAGCTCAGGGCTTGCGCGTGGGCTGGTCGGCCGCGCTGCCGCTGCGCCGTGCCTTGGCCGACAGGCGATCGAACTCGGCCTTATCGATGATCTGCACCGACTGGATCGCGCACGGCGGCTGCTCGTGCGAGCGCACCGTCTCGCCGACTTCGCCGCAGATGCGGCTGTCGCCCAGGGCCTGGTTGGACGGGTTGGGCCGGAAGATCAGGCCTGCCGGCCCCAGGCCCAGCCGCGGGCAGTCGCTCTGCAGGTTGACGCGATAACGCTTCGGCCCGGTGCGGACGGTGGCGGTGCGATTGTCGACGATGTGCCACTCGTTGATCTGATCAATGCGAATGCAGTCGCCGATCGGCTTGATCGGCGTGCGTGCCTGTGGGGCCGTGGCGGCGCTGGCCGCGGCGGCGGTCACCAACAGGGACAGCAGCAGGGCGGAAACGGGCACTTTCATGGTTCACCTCGTCATCGGGTTGTTGGATCCGGCGAGCGCGGCCGGGACCTTGCACAGCTGGCCTGGAATCACTATCTGCCATCGGCGTATCACAGGATCTGAACGAATGCTGCGGCAACATCGGACGCTGTTCCCGTTACCAGCCCTTCGCATGCTCGCGCGCTCTCGCCGCCCCATGATGGATCTGCTGTCGTCATTTTCCGGGGGCGCCGCGTGAACGTAGCTCCCATGGCCATCGCGGCCGATCTCCTACCGCGCTTCCAGGCCGTCCGACAGCGCACGGTATCGCTCAGCGCACCGCTGAGCGCTGAAGACATGATGGTGCAGTCGATGCCCGATGCCAGTCCGGGCAAATGGCACCTCGCCCACACCACCTGGTTCTTCGAGCAGTTCGTGCTGTCGCGTCGTCCCGGCCACGCCCCGCGGCGGCCCGAGTGGATGGTGCTGTTCAATTCCTACTACCAGTCGGTCGGGCCCATGCATGCCCGGCCACGTCGCGGCCTGCTGTCGCGCCCCTCGCTGGCCGAGGTGCTCGATTACCGACGTTACGTCGACGAGGCGGTGAGCGAACAGCTCTCGACCGGCGACGATCCGGAACTTGCCACGCTGGTGGAGCTGGGCTTGAACCACGAACAACAGCATCAGGAGCTGCTGCTCACCGATATCAAGCACGCGCTGTGGTGCAACCCGCTGCTGCCCGCGTACGGCGAGCCTTCGCGCGGCCCGGCAGCGGCGCCTGCCGCGCCGATGCGCTGGGTGACGGGGCGCGAGGGCATCGTCGAGATCGGCCATGCCGGTGGCGGTTTCACTTTCGACAACGAGACGCCGCGCCACCGCGCCCTGCTGCAGCCGCACGCACTGGCCCATCGCCTGGTGACCAACGCCGAGTACCTCGCCTTCGTGCACGACGGCGGCTATCGCGAACCGGGCCTCTGGCTCTCCGACGGCTGGGCCACGGTGCAGGCGGAAGGCTGGGAAAAGCCGATCTATTGGCAGCCGGGCCTGGCCAGCGAATTCACCCTGCACGGCGTGACCGCGCTCGACCCGGCCTCGCCGGTATGCCATCTGAGCTATTTCGAAGCCGACGCCTTCGCCCGCTGGGCCGGTGCGCGTCTGCCGACCGAGGCCGAGTGGGAATCGGCCGCTGCGGCCTTGCCGGTGCGGGGAAATTTGCAGGACAGCGGCCATCTGCATCCGCAGCCGGCATCGGGCGACGAGGGGCTGCTGCAGATGTTCGGCGACGTGTGGGAGTGGACCGCCTCGCCCTACGTCAGCTACCCCGGTTTCCAGCCGCTGCCCGGCTCGCTGGGCGAGTACAACGGCAAATTCATGAACGGGCAGTGGGTGCTACGCGGCGGCAGCTGTGTCACGCCGTGCGACCACGTGCGGGCAAGCTACCGCAACTTCTTTCCACCTCACGCCCGCTGGCAGTTCGCAGGGATTCGACTGGGACACGATCGATGAATTCACAAGTAGCGGATCTTCGCGACGACGACCGTCGCCCGCCGGACAACCTCGTGCTGGAGATCGTCCAGCGCGGCCTGCGCGCCAGCCCCAAGCGGCTGCCTTCGTGGCTGTTCTACGACGAGCGCGGCTCGCACCTGTTCGAGCAAATCTGCGAGCAGCCGGAGTACTACCTCACCCGCTGCGAGATCGCGCTGATGCAGTCGCACGGCTCGCAGATCGCGCAGGCGCTGGGGCCGGACGTGCGCCTCGTCGAATACGGCAGCGGCCACGCGATCAAGACCGACATCCTGCTGCAGCATCTCGCCGCGCCGGTGGCCTACGTACCGGTGGAGATATCGCCCGAGCCGCTGCGCCAGAGTGTGCAGCGCCTCACCGCCCGGTTCCCGCAGGTGCCGGTGCAGCCCCTGTGCGCGGACTTCACCAAGGGCCTGCGCCTGCCGGTCTCGCCGCGCGGTGCGCGGCGCACGGTGATCTATTTCCCCGGCTCCACCATCGGCAACTTCGATGCCGCCGAAGCGGCCACGCTGCTGCGCAAGATGCGTGGCGAAATGGGGGAGCGCGGCGGCATCCTGATCGGTGTCGACCTCAAGAAGGATGTCGCCGTGCTGGAGGCGGCGTACAACGACGCGGCGGGCGTCACCGCCGAATTCACTCTCAACATGCTGGCCCACGTGAACCGCGCCACCGGCAGCGATTTCAATCTCGGCCGCTTCCGCCATCGCGCGCGCTACAACCCGATGGCTGGGCGCATCGAAACGCACATCGTGTCCACCGCCGAGCAGAGCGTCAGCGTCGGCCGCCAGCTGGTGCGTTTCCGTGAGGGGGAGGCGATGCAGGTGGAATACAGCTGCAAGTACTCGCTCGAAGATTTCGCCGCACTGGCCCATCGGGCGGGCCTGGAAGTGCGCAACGTGTGGCTCGATCCCGAAGAGATGTTCAGCGTGCAATATCTGGTGCGCGCGGGCGCAACCAGCTGACGGTGCCGCAAACGTTTGCCTCGACCACGTGACGGCCGGCCGCTGAGGGCCGGCGGCGGACGCAGTCCGACGCCGCACGGGATGCGCGGCGCGAAGTGCCGGCTCGTTTCCGACGACAGGCATCTTGGGCGCATGGTCCGGCTGCACGCGGTGTAGGGCATCGATCGTCCGCGCGCAGCGACAGCTCATTCCGTCCCGCCCCTGCAACGTCTGGCCGCATTCCCGCCCCATGACGGCGGTGCCACACTCGCCTGTCATTCCCTGGCCTGTCGCATGTCCGACCACGCATCTCCCCGCATCGCCATTATCGGTGCCGGCACAGCCGGCCTCACCTGCGCGTACCAGCTGCGCCAGCGGGGCCTGTCGCCGGTGATCTTCGAGAAGAGCCGCGGCATCGGCGGGCGCCTCGCCACGCGCCGCACCGACCATGGCGATGCCTACGACCACGGCGCGCAGTTCGTGACGGCTCGTGATCCGGCCTTTGTCGATCTGCTGGCAAACCTGCAGCAAGCCGGCGCGGCCGTCGCGTGGTCGCCGCGCCTGCCCGAGCAGGCTCCGCGGCCGGCGCACACCTGGTGGATCGGAGCCTCCGGCATGAGTGCGCTGGTCCGGCCGCTGGCCGACGCGCCGGATATTCGCCTGCGTTCCACCGTAAGCGCGCTACGCCGGCACGCCGGTCAGTGGGAGCTGCAGCTGGCCGAACAGGATCATGCCGAACACTTCGATGCCGTCGTCGTCACTGCGCCCGCCCCGCAGGCCCGCGCGCTGCTGGCTGGCGTGTCGCCGCTGACTGATGCGCTGGAGCACGTCGACATCGCACCCTGCTGGGCGGCGATGCTCGCCTTCGACGCGCCGTTGGACGTGTCGTTCGAGGCGGCACGCTTCGACGCGGGCCCGATCGCCTGGATCGCCCGGCAATCCAGCCGCGGCGGACTCGTGGGCCACCGCGACCGCTGGCTCGTCCACGCCGCGCCGGAATGGAGCGCCGCGCATCTGGAGGACGCGCCGGACGAAGTCCTGACGTTGATGCTGTCGGCCCTGGCCGAACGGACGGGCGTGGCACTGCCGCCGATCGCCTTCGCCCAGGCCCATCGCTGGCGTTACGCGATGACCACGCGGCCACTCGGTCAGCCGATGCTCGCCGATGCGTCCGGACGCCTGTGGGTGGGCGGGGACTGGTGCCTCGGCGCGCGCGTGGAAAGCGCGTTCCAGAGCGGGTTGGCGATGGCGCAGGCGATCGGCGCCGCCTGGTAGCCGCGGCGACAAGCCCTCGCCGGATCGCTTCAGGAAGGCCGGCGAGCGCCCAGCATGATCAGCACTTCCTGCGCGCTGCGGATGCGCTCGGTGGCGCCGGGAAGGTCCAGCGTGACCTTGAGCTTGTCCTGTCCTTCGAGCTTGTAGACGCGCGGCAGGCTCTGGATCAGCTTGATGATCAGCAGCGGGTCCACCTCGGGCTTCTCGCGGAACAGGATGCGCCCGCCGGTCGGGCCGAAGTCCAGCTTGCGGATGCCCAGCGGCGTGGCCATCAGCTTGAGCGTGGCCAGTGCGAACAGGTGCTTGGTCGGCTCGGGCAGCAGGCCGAAGCGGTCGATCATCTCCACCTGCAAATCGCGCAGGTGGTCGTCGCTCTTGGCGCTGGCGATGCGCTTGTACAACGTCAGGCGGGCGTGCACGTCGGGCAGGTAGTCGTCCGGGATCAGCGCCGGCAGGTGCAGTTCCACCTCGGTCTCGTGCTCGGAGGAGAGGTCGAAGTCCGGCACCTTGCCGCTCTTCAGCGCGCGCACGGCGCGGTCGAGCAGCTCGGTGTAGAGGCCGAAGCCGATCTCCTGGATCTGGCCGGACTGCTCGTCGCCCAGCAGCTCGCCAGCGCCGCGGATCTCCAGGTCGTGAGTGGCCAGGGTGAAGCCGGCGCCCAGTTCCTCCAGCGAGGCCAGCGCCTCCAGGCGCTTCTCGGCATCCGGCGTCATCGACTTGCGGTCCGGCACCACCAGGTAGGCATAGGCGCGGTGATGCGAACGACCGACGCGGCCGCGCAGCTGGTGCAGCTGGGCCAGGCCGAAGCGATCGGCGCGGTTGATGATGATGGTGTTGGCCGTGGGGATGTCGATGCCGGTCTCGATGATCGTGGTGCACACCAGCACGTTGAAGCGCTGGCGGTGGAAATCCGCCATCACCTGTTCCAGCTCGCGCTCCGGCATCTGGCCGTGGGCGATGCCGATGCGCGCCTCGGGAATCAGTTCCTGCAGCTCGCGCGCGGTGCGCTCGATCGAGTCGACCTCGTTGTGCAGGAAGTACGCCTGGCCGCCGCGCGACAGCTCGCGCTGGAACGCCTCGCGGATCGTCGCCGGGTCCCATGCCGCCACGAAGGTACGCACCGCCATGCGATGCGCCGGTGGCGTGGTGATCAGCGACAGGTCGCGCAGGCCGGCCATCGCCATGTTCAGCGTGCGCGGGATCGGCGTGGCGGTCATGGTCAGCAGATCCACCTCCGCGCGCAGCTTCTTCAACTGCTCCTTCTGCCGCACGCCGAAGCGCTGCTCCTCGTCCACGATGACGAGGCCCAGATTCTTGAACTTGATGTCCGGCTGCAGCAGCTTGTGGGTGCCCACGATCACATCGATCTGGCCGTCGGCAAGGCGCTTGAGCGCCTCGTTCACTTCCTTGGTGGAGCGGAAGCGCGAGAGCACGTCCACCTTCACCGGCCAGTCGGCGAAGCGGTCGGCGAAGTTGCGGTAGTGCTGCTGGGCGAGCAGGGTGGTCGGCACCAGCACCGCAACCTGCTTGCCGGCGGTGGCCGCGGCGAACGCGGCGCGCAGCGCGACTTCGGTCTTGCCGAAGCCGACGTCGCCGCAGATCACCCGGTCCATCGCGCGCGGCGCGGCGAGGTCGCCGAGAACGGCGTCGATCGCCTGCTCCTGGTCTGGCGTTTCCTCGAACGGAAAGCTGGCGCCGAACTCCTCCACCAGCTGGCGATCCACCGCCATCGACTCGCCGCCGCGCGCCTCGCGCTGGGCGTATATCGCCAGCAGCTCGGCAGCGACGTCGCGCACCTTCTCGGCCGCCTTCTTGCGCGCGCGCTCCCACGCATCGCCGCCCAGCGAATGCAGCGGTGCCAGCTCTGGCGCCGTGCCGGAGTAGCGGCTGACCAGGCCGAGCTGCGCCACCGGCACGTAGAGCTTGTCGCCCTTGGCGTACTCGATGATCAGGAACTCGCCTTCCATGCCGCCGAGCTCCATCGACTCCAGGCCCTGGTAGCGGCCCACACCGTGGTCGACGTGCACGATCGGCGAGCCGATCGAGAGCTCGGTGAGGTCGCGGATGATGGTGTCCGGATCGCGCGCCTGCCCGCGCCGACGCTTGCGCTCGCTGCGCACGCGCTCGCCGAACAGCTCGCGCTCGGTGAGCACGGTGATCGCGGGTTTGGTCAGCGCGAAGCCCTGTTCCAGCGGGGCGATGGTGATGGCGAAGCGCGCACCCGCTCCCTCTCCCCCGGCCCTGCGCGATGCGGCCTCTTTTTCCCCGACTTGGCGCGGCGGGACTCCCTCTCCCCCGGCAACGCCGGGGGAGAGGGTTGGGGTGAGGGGGCCGCTCTTGCTTTCGGACGAGGAGCCAGAAGCCCCCCTCTCACCAGCCCTCTCCCCCGACTGCGTCAGGGGAGAGGGAGCAGTCCCGGCCAGCCCGAGGAATGCGCTCCAGCTCTCCACGTTCGCCGGCTTCATCCCCGCCGCCGCCAGCTGCTCGATCAGCGACTCGCGCCGTCCCGCCGAATCGGCAGCTACCAGCACACGCCCCTTGTAGCTGGCCAGAAAGTGCTTGAGCGACGTACCTGGCTCCTCGCCCTTGCGATTCAGCGCCACCTCGGGCGCCGGCTGCGTGCCGGCATCCACGCTGTGCTCGTGGCCGGAGGGCACGATCTCCACGCGCAGGCGCTTGTTCCACTGCTCGCGCAGCTGCTCGGGCGAGAGGTACAGCTCGGCCGGCGGCAGCACCGGACGCTCGATATCGTGCGCGCGCTGGTCGTAGCGTTCGGCGGTCTGCGTCCAGAACTGCTCGGCCGCCTCGCCGGCGCCTTCGCCCAGCACGAACAGCGCATCGCTGGCGAGGTAGTCGAACAGCGTGGCGGTCTGCTCGAAGAACAGCGGCAGGTAGTACTCGATGCCGCCGGGCGTCACGCCCTCTTTCATGTCCTGGTAGAGCGGACAGCGGCGGATGTCGATCGGGAAGCGCTCGCGCAGGCGCGTGCGGAAATCCTTGGCGGCGTTCTCGGTGAGCGGGAACTCGCGTCCGGGCAGCAGCTCCACCTTCTCCACCGGCTGCTGCGAGCGCTGGGTCTCCGGGTCGAAGCTGCGGATCGATTCCACCTCGTCGTCGAACAGCTCGATGCGGTACGGCTCGGCCGCACCCATCGGGAAGATGTCGATCAGCGCGCCGCGCACGGCGAAGTCGCCGGCCTCGGCCACCTGCGGCACGTAGCGGTAGCCGGCCGCCTCGAGCCGGCGCTGTTCGGCGAGCAGGTCCAGTTTCTGGCCCTTGGCCAGCATCAGTCCGGCGCCGGTGATGTGGCTGCGCGGGGCGATGCGCTGCATCAGCGTGGCCACCGGTACCACCAGCACGCCGCGCGTCACCGACGGCAACCGGTACAGCGTGGCGATGCGCTGGGAGACGATCTCCGAGTGCGGGCTGAAGATGTCGTAGGGCAGGGTTTCCCAGTCCGGGAAATGCAGCACCGGCAGGTTGCCGGCAAACAGCTTCAGCTCGTCCTCCAGCGTCGAGGCGCGCTGGGTGTCCCGCGTGACGGCCACCAGCAGGCCGTTGTGCGAACGCGCGGCCTCGGCGATCAGCAGCGCGCGGGCGGAGCCGTGCGGCGGTGTCCAGAAGCGGCGTTGGCGCGGCGTGGTGGGAAGCGGCGGGTGGGAGATCGTGGGGCTGGAATCGGGCATGGACTGGCGCGTGGCTCGTCGACGCGCGGAACGCGCGGGTAAAGCGCACAAGTGTACTGCGACCCCGCCGCCGAGCCGGCAGCCACCGCCCCTGTAGGAGCCCGCTCGCGCGCGATGCTTTTGCTTTGATCTCGATCCAGGGCGAAGAGCATCGCCCGCGAGCGGGCTCCTACAACGGGAATAGGCAGCCGCTAGAGCTTGAGCGAGATCTGCGCGGTGCCGGGTTCGTCGGTGGCGGGGCGGCGCTGGAAACCGAGCTCGCGGCACAGCTCCAGCATGGGGCGGTTCTCCATCAGCACGTAGCCCCAGATCTCGTGCAGGCCGCGGCGCCGGCAATCGTCCACCAGACGCTGCATGAGCAGGGCGCCCAGGCCACGCCGGGCCCAGTCGTGCTCCACCAGTACCGAGAACTCGGCGCTGTTGGCCGACTCGTCCACGTAGATGCGGCCCACGCCGCGCATCTCGGCCGGTTCTACTGCTTCGTCCATCAGCACGAAGGCGGTTTCCACGGCCGGATCGATGTTGCACAGGCGCTGCGCCATCGGCTCGGGCAGCTCGGACATCGCGTGCAGGAAGCGGCGGCGGATGTCTTCGGGCGAGAGCCGGGTAAAGCAGCGCTTGAGGGCGGCCACGTCGTCGGGACGGATGCCGCGCAGGAACAGGTTGCGGCCATCGCGCGTGCGCACCGGCTCGCCCACGTTGGCCGCGGGTACGGCCTCCAGGCGGGGTGCGAAACGCTCACGGCTACGCGGCGGGACGATCATCGACGGGGCGGCGCGCATCAGGGTCGGAATCGGCAGGGCGTTCATGTCCATACTTTAGCGTATCTAGTGCGCTGCAACATGAACGTGCGCGGCACTGGTATGGCCGGCCGTATCGCTCGCGGAAGCAGGCGGGAGGCGACTTTCCGGACGTTCGTGCCATGATGGTCTGCTCCGATCATGTCGCGATGCGGCAACCCGCCACAGGAGTTCTCTGCGATGTCCCAGCAACTGGCCCAGCTCACCGTGCTGGTGAACGACTACGACGAGGCGATCGCCTGGTTCACCACGCGATTGGGCTTCACCTTGCGCGAGGATACGCCCCTCGGTGGCGGCAAGCGCTGGGTGGTGATGGCGCCGCCGGGCTCCGACGGTACCGGTTTGCTGCTGGCGCAGGCGGCAACCGACGAGCAGCGGGCGGCCGTCGGTCGCCAGGCGGGTGGGCGGGTGTTCCTGTTCCTGCGCACCGACGATTTCTGGAGCGATTACCGGCGCATGCTCGCCGCCGGCGTCGCCTTCCGCGAGACGCCGCGCGAGGAGCCGTACGCCACGGTGGTGGTGTTCGAGGACCTGTACGGCAACCCCTGGGATCTGCTGCAGCCGAAAGGCTGAGCCGCCCGCTCAATCGGTAACGTCGGGCTCGAAGAAGCTCCAGCGGATGTCGGTAAATTCGGCCTTCATCGCCGCCTCCACCGCATTGATGGCATCGATCAGGCCGCGGTCGGAGCTGGCCGGCTCCATCTTCGCCTTCACCGCCACCATCACGTCCGGGCCCATCTGCAGGGTGATCAGGTTGAGCACCTCGGCCACTTCCGGGCGGCTCTTGAGAAAGGTGAGCAGCTCGGCGCGGCGGCGCGGCTCCACGCCCTGGCCGATCAGCAGCGCCTTCACCTCCACCGCCAGCAGCACCGCCACCACCAGCAGCAGCACGCCGATCGCCAGCGTGCCCAGCGCGTCGAACATCAGGTTGCCGGTGAGCATGGTGGCGCCCACGGCCAGGGCGGCGAGACACAGGCCGATCAGCGCGGCGAGATCCTCGCCGAAGATCACCAGCAGTTCGCTCGAGCGCGTCTCGCGGAACCAGGTCCACAGCGGCTGGTTGCCGCGCGCCTTGTTCACTTCCTGCATGCAGCCGCGCATCGAGATGCCTTCGGCGACGATGCCGAACACCAGCACGCCCAGCGCCAGCCACGGCCACTTCAGCGGCTCGGGATGGCTGAGCTTGTGCACGCCCTCGTAGACGGAAAACATGCCGCCCACGCTGAACAGCAGGATGGCGACCAGGAACGACCAGAAGTACATCGCCCGGCCCCAGCCGAGCGGGAATTCATCCGAAGCGGGTCGCTGCGTCTGGCGCATGCCGAGCAGCAACAGGCCCTGGTTGCCGCAGTCGGCCAGCGAGTGCACCGCCTCGGCCAGCATCGCGCCCGAGCCGGTGACCAGGGCGGCCACCAGCTTGGACACGAAGATCGCGAAGTTCGCGCCCAGCGCGAGGAAGATCGCCTTGAGCGAATTGGCATGGCCGGACATGCGGGTGTTCCATCACGGGATCGGGGCCACGCAGTGTAGCGGCGGCGCAGATCCTTGCGCCGGCGGGTGGCTCAGTGGATGCCCACGCCCACACCCACGCCGAAGTGGACGTTGTTGCGCCCGGCCTGCATCTCCTCGGCCGTCCATGCGTGGGCCTGGTCGACAGTGACCAGCGGGAACACGTAGTCGGCCTCGCCGACCTTGCCCGCGCGGCTGCCGTTGAGTTTGCCGGTCACCGTGATCAACGCGCCGTTGGGGTAGGCCATCGGCTCGACGAAGCCGTGCATGACCGCGATGAAGCGTCCGTTGCCGGTATCGCCCACCTTCGGGCGCTGCGAGGAGTCGAGCGGATAGGCCAGCACCTCGATCTCGCTGCGGTCGGCCAGGTTGTTCACGCTGACCACGCGGCCACCCCAGATCACGCTGCCGTTGGCATAGCGCTCCGGCGCGCGCGCCACTTCGAACGGCACGGCGGCCACGGCATTGGGCGCCACCTTGTAGATCGGCGCCGGCGCGCAGGCGGCCAGCGCCAGCAGCGCGGTGGAGGCAAGCAGAGGGCGAAGAAGGCGACGCATGGCAAGGCTCCTGGGCAGACGGCAAGACAGCATGGCGCAATCGCGATGGACGCCGAACGCGGGCGGGATACGCCCCGCCGAATCGAGGTCGCCAGCTTAGCGCGGCCGCGCTGAACGTGGCGCCGGGCGGCGCGAAGGCGGGGGCGGGGTGGGCGCCTCGGCGCTGTCGTTGGCCAGCCAGTCCAGCTTCCATTCGGCCGGCTCACCCTGACCGAGCAATCGCGCCATCGCGCGCAGCGGCTCGCGCAGGGTCTGGTCGAGATTCCACGGTGCGTTGAGCACCACCATGCCCGAGCCGTTGAGGCGCAGCGGTGAATCGTCCGGATGCACCAGCAGTTCGGCGCGCAGCACGCGTCGCGCGATGCCGTGCTGCAGGCCGCGCAGGAACGGCTGCACCTGGCTGCGCAGCTTGATCGGGTACCACACCGCATAGACGCCGGTGGGCCAGCGCTCGATCGCCCCCTTCAGCGCCTGCTCGATCAGCCGGTACTCGGCCTCCTGAGCCTCGTATGGTGGATCGATCAGCACCAGACCGCGCTTCTCCTTCGGCGGCACCAGCCCCTTCAGCGCCTCGTAGCCGTTGCGGTGATGCACGTGCACGCGCGCGTCGCGCTGGAACAGTTCGCGCAGGCGCGAAGCTTCTTCCGGATGCAGCTCGCACAGCTGCGCGCTGTCGCCGTCGCGCAGCGCGCGGGCCGCCTGCAGCGGCGAGCCGGGATAGAGCTTCAGGCCGTCCTCGTTGCCGGGCGGGGCGAGGATGCCGTCGAGCCAGCGGCGCAGCAGCGGCGGCAACGAAGCGGAAGCCGCATCGGTGGCGCCCATGTCGGGAAACAGCAGGCGGTGGATGCCGTCTTTGTACTCGCCGGTCTTGCCCGCCTCGCGGCCGTCCAGCGCGTAGCAGCCGCTGCCGGCGTGCGTGTCGATGTAGGCAAACGGCGTGGGCTTGGCCTTGAGCGCCTCGATCAGCGCCAGCAGCACGGTGTGCTTGAGAACATCGGCGAAGTTGCCGGCGTGGAAGGCGTGGCGGTAATTCATGGGGTGCGACCGGCGAGGAAGGCCCCAGTATAAGTGGCGGCCTTCCTCCCATCTCGGCAGCGGACTCGCTCAGCGGCCGAAGACGTCCCCGATCGCCGTAGCGATCTCGCCCGCATGCGTTTCCAGGGCGAAATGCCCGGTGTCGAGGAAGCGCACGTCGGCATCGGGCAGGTCGCGCTTGAACGCCTCGGCACCCGGCGGCAGGAAGAACGGATCGTGCTTGCCCCAGATCGCCAGGAAGCGCGGTCGGTGGGCGCGGAAGTACGCCTGGAACGCGGGGTACAGCGCCACGTTGCTCTGGTAGTCGCCAAACAGGTCCAGCTGTATTTCGTCCGACCCCGGCCGGGCGAGGTAGTGGTTGTCCAGCGCAATGCCATCGGGCGATATCTGCGATTCGTCGGGCACGCCGTGTACGTACTGCCAGCGGGTGGCTTCCGGCGCCAGGAAGGCGCGCAGCGCATCGCGGTTTTTCTGTGAGGGGTCGCTCCAGTACGTCTGGATCGGGTTCCAGCCTTCGCTGAGTCCCTCGACGTAGGCGTTGCCGTTCTGCGACACGATGCCGGCGATGCGCTCCGGATGCTTCATCGCAATGCGCAAGCCGACCGGAGCGCCGTAGTCGAAGACGTAGACCACAAAGCGATCGAAGCCGACCACCTCGGTGAACCGGTCGATCACCTGCGCCAGATGGTCGAAGGTGTAGGTGAACGCATCGCGTGGCGGCATCGCCGACTGGCCAAAGCCTGGCAGGTCCGGCGCGACAATGTGGAAACGGTCGGCCAGCAACGGAATCAAGTCGCGGAACATGTGGCTGGAGCTCGGGAAGCCGTGCAACAGCAGCAGTTTCGGTGCGCCCGGGCGGCCGGCTTCGCGATAGAACACGTTGAAGCCGTCGACGTCGGCAGAGCGGTAATGGATGGTGGTGGACATGGCAGTTCTCCTGGTGGTGGGGTGCGCGGTGGCGCATCAATCGGTGCTGGCCGTGCGAAAGGCGCTGCCGGGGGCTTCCGGCCGCAGATAGAGGACCAGCGCGGTACAGACGAGGAGGAATCCGGCGACGGGCGACCACAGGGCGATCGCGGTCGCGGCAGCGAAGGCCAGCAGCGTGCCAGCCGAGCGGCGCCGAGCCATGCGCCGGGCGCGTTCGCACAGTTGCGGTTCGTCGGCCTGCGCAAAGACGTCGCGCTCGAACAGCCGGTAGGCGAGGTTCACGCAGACGAACACGCCGGCATAGAACGCCACCGGCACGGCCGCCAGTTCGGTGCGTGCGATCCAGGCGGTGGAGAAGGGCACCAGTGACACCGCGAACAGGTGCGCGAAGTTCACCCAGATCAATCGCGGCGTGGTGCGGCGAACGAGCCGCAGCAGGTGATGGTGGTTGACCCACACGATGGCGATGAACAGGTAACTCGCCGCATAGCTCACCGCCGTCGGCCACAGCGAGCCGAGTGCGCTCAGCGAGGCGCTTTCCGGTGCTCTCAGTTCCAGCACCATCAGCGTGATGATCACGGCGACGACAGCGTCCGAGAACGCGCCGACGCGTTCGGTGCCTGCAGATTCGGGTGTCGTATGCATGGCGGCGTTCCCCGTGCGATGGCTACGGCGGCTAGTTCAGTGGGCGAGGGCGTCGCGCTCGTCCGGCGCCAGTGCCGCGGCGTGGACCAACGCCTTCACCCGGTCACTGCGCGAGCCGCCGGCGATGGCGCCGGGGTAGGCGCGGCCAGCCGGCACCGCCGGGTCATCGACCCGCTCCAGGGCGGCCACGTCGTCGGCGTAGGCTGTGAAGGATATCGATGAAGTAACCGTCTTTATGCCGTTTTGGCGGGCTTGACGGGCAACCTCTTTCCAGCTCGAGCCATCGGCCCAGGCTCTGTGCATCCATGCGGCGGTACTCACGTTCGTCATCATGATTTGCCCTCCATCCGGCTTGTTACGGATCAGCCAATGACCAACGCAGCGTCGCGTTCGTAACTTGATAAATCTTGTTTTGGAGGTTATTCCCGCCATTCGTAACTTGTCAACATCCTTTTTGATGGTTACCGTTGCGGCCATGGAGGTGACCCGTGACCTTGTCGATTCCTGCGCTCTTTGTGGCCGATGCCCCCGGCCTGGATTTCCTCAATTCCGTCGCCACGCCGGTGGACACGCCGCTGGACTGGCTTGCCGATGGCGAAGGCCTGCTTAACTGGCTTGGGCAAGCCGCACTGGTGCCGCACGAGGTGCTCGAGCGTTTCCGTAACGAGGCGATGCCGGGCGAACTGGATCGCGTCGCCGCGCAGGCACGCGATCTGCGCGAGTGGTTTCGCGGCTTCGTGCGGGCGCACAAGGGGCGGCCGCTGACCGCCGAGGCGCTTGCGGAACTGGCGCCGTTGAACCGGCTGCTGGAGCGCGACGAACTCCATGAAGTGGTCGGTCCCGCCACGGAAGCGGCGCACGGTCTGTCGCTGCAGACCGTGCGCCGGTGGAAGTCGCCGGAGTCGCTGCTGCTGCCGATCGGCGGCACGCTGGCGCGCTTGCTGACCGGCGAAGACTTCGCCTCCGTCAAGGCCTGCGAAGGCCCGAACTGCACTTTGCTGTTCGCCGATCACACCCGGGCGCGCAATCGCCGCTGGTGCAGCATGGAGCTGTGCGGCAACCGCGCGAAGCAGGCGGCGCACCGCCAGCGGGCGCGCGAGCGCCGGTGAGGTCGGATCAATAGGCGACGGTGATGCGCCGGTTGGCGGCGTCGCGCCGTTCCAGCCGGTCCAGCAGGGCGACGGCGTAATCGGCCATGGAAATGCGGCTGTGGCCGCTCGCGTCCACCAGCAGCTGTTCGCCGCCGACGCGATACGCGCCGGTGCGTTCGCCCGGTTCGAGCAGCGCCGCCGGACTCACGTACGTCCACTCCAACGGCCCGCGGTAAGCGCGGAACACCTCCAGCGCTTCGCCTTGTGCCTCGGCTTCCGGGCGCCAGGCGGCGGGAAAGTCGGGGGCATCGATGACGCGCCGTCCGGGCGCGACCTCGAGCGAGCCGGCGCCGCCGACCCAGGCCAGCCGCGTGATGCCGGCGTCGCTCAGATGCTCCAGCAGAGTGCGGGCGTAACCGGGCACGCGGCTGGCGTCCTGTTCGCGTCGGGCCGAGAGGCTGGCGATGGCAGCATCGTTCCCGCGGGCCGCGTCGGTCCAGCTGGCAGGGCGACTCACGTCGCCGGTGACGACGGTGAGGCGGTCGTGCCGCTGCGTCAGGCGCGACGGATCGCGCACCACGGCTGTCACCTCGTGGCCGCGCGCGAGCGCTTCATCCAGGAGGCTTTGGCCGATGTGGCCGGTGGCGCCGAACAATACGAGTTTCATGGGTTCTCTCCGGTGGTAGGCAGCGCGCAGCATGCGCTTCGCATTGGTGGCGATAAACGGCATTCGGTGCAATTCACTGTAAAGTTGAAATTGACAGTGATGGAGGTGGGCGATGCGCGGCGATCGGGCAGACCAGGTCAATCTCAACCGGCTGGCGGTGTTCGCGGCACTGGTGCGCGCCGGCTCGTTCACCGCGGCCGCCAGCGCCTTGGGCATGACCAAGGCAATGGTCAGCCAGCACCTGGCGAAGCTGGAGCGCGAGCTCGGCGTGACGCTGCTGGTGCGCAGCACGCGGCGCATGGCGCTGACCGAGGCCGGCGCCACCTTCCATGTCGACTGCGAGCGCCTGCTGGCCGAGGCGGAAGCGGCGATCGAGCGCGTCGGTACGGCGCGCGACCGTCCCAGCGGCACGTTGCGGCTCACCGCTTCGCTCGACTACGGCAACGCGGTGGTGGTGCCGCGGTTGGCCAGCTTCATGCGCCGCTACCCGGCGGTGCAGGTCGACCTGGTGTTGAGCGATCACGTCAGCGACGTCATCGCCGAGCGCTTCGACCTCGCCATCCGCGGCGGCTGGCTGCGCGATTCCAACCTGCGTGCGACGCGGCTGGGCGGCTTTCGCCAGTTGCTGGTGGCGGCGCCAGCGCACCTGCACGAGCACGGCACGCCGCGCCGGGTGGACGAGCTTGCCGGTCGTGCTGCGATCGCGATGTCCGCGCTATCGCAGCCCTTGCGCTGGACCTTCACCGGCCGCGGAGGCCGTCGCCAGACGGTGCGTCTGCGACCGGTGGCCCAAGCGAACAGCGCCGCCGCAGTGCGCGGCCTGGTGCTGGCGGGCGTCGGCATCGCCGTGCTGCCGGACTATCTGGTGGAGGACGACCTGCGCTCGGGCCGGCTGGTCGCCTTGCTCGCCAGCTTGCGACTCCCCGAGGGCGGCATCCATGCGGTCTACCCAGGGCCGCGCGCGCCGGCCAAGGTGCGCGCCTTCATCGATCATCTGCAGGCGGCGGAGGGGTGAGCGGGAGGTGGAGATCCATAGCCGCTGCTCGTTGGAGCCGCGATGCCCTTATTCCCACAAAAGGAAATCCCCCTCGAAGCCGTCACACCCACAAAAAGAAATCCACCCTCACAGCCGTCATTCCCGCGAACGCGGGAATCCACTTTGACCTTCGACAAAAGCTGAAGATGGATGACCGGCATTCGCCGTTGAAAAGGCGCCTCCCGCGTTCGCGGGAATGACGTCGAGGTGGGCGTGCGGGCCTCGCTCTTCATGCCAGATCCGATGTCTACGAATCGACGGCTACACCGCACTCGAGCACTCACTCCACCACGTTATGACTCTCCGCCGTGCCCAGCAGCTCCGGCTGGGCCGGTTCGCGCGCGTCGCGGTGCAGCAGCGGATGGATGAAAACCGCGCCGATGATCACCGCCACGCCCACGTAGAACCACGCGTGCAGCTCGCGCTGCTCGCCCAGCAACACGATCGCCAGCACGATCGAATAGACCGGCTCCAGGTTGGTCACCATCTGCACGCCGAACGCACTCAGGTGGCGCAGCGCCACCAGCGCCAGCGCGAAGGGCAGCAGCGTGCAGCCGAAGCTCAGCGCCAGCAGCAACAGCGTGTCGTGCAGTCCCGGCACCGCGAAGGCGCTGCCGGCGTGCGGCAGCAGCGGGCCGAGCAGGGTAAGGAACAGCGTGCCGGTGCCCAGTTCCAGGCAGGTGACGGTAAGCGGATCGCCGTGGTCCACCAGCCGCTTGTTGAACGCCCCGAACAGCGCCACGAACAGCGCCGACAGCGCACCCACCGCAATGCCCATGCGCATGCCGTGCGGCACACCGCCCACCACCATCGCCACGCCCGGCACCACCGCTGCGGCGATGATGAGCTCGCGCGGGTCGAACCGCCGCCGCGCGATCCACGGCTCGATGAAGGAGAGAAACACCGGCCCCAGGGCAATGCAGGTGGCGCCCACCGAAGCGTTGGACAGCTTGATCGCGCCGTAGAAGGTGAGCCAGTGCAGCGACACCAGCACGCCGATACCCGCATACGCCCAGCGCAACCGGGCCGGCATCGCACGCAGTCCGCGCCACACCCGGGGCACCAGCAGCAGCGAGCCGGCCACCATCAGCATGCGCCACCACACCAGCGGCAACGCCGGCAGCGAGATCAGCTTGCCGAGAATGGCGGTGAAGCCCCACAGCAGGACACAGAAGTGGATCTGCAGGCGGGCCTTGCTGACGGGCTGCATGGGTCACGAGGGCGCGGGGAAGGTGCGCCATTCTAGTGGTGCGCCGGGGCTTATTTCGCGCGCTGCCTGGCCGGCTCGCTCACCTTCAACTTGCCCGCGCTGCGCAGCTGCTGCAGCACCACCTGGCAGGTGTTTTCCGGTTGGTCGTGGTTGGGCGAGATCAGCGCCAGCAACGCGGCCGCGGGGGCGGCGACGGTGCCCAGCGCCACCGCGCCACCGGCACGCAACGCCAGCGGGCCGGCCTGCACGCCCACGTCCGGATCCTTCAGCGTGCCGCGCACGTACAGCGGCGAGCGCAGCGACAGGATGCGCAGGCCCTTGGTCTGCGGCTTCACGTCCAGGTCGAGCTTTTCGTCGCTCATATTGACCGTGCCGTCGACATTGATCACCGCGTCCTTGGTATCGAACACGAACAGCTGCGTGCGGAACAGGCCGTCGGTGGCCTTCAGGTCGGTGGCGGCGCAGTTGATCTCCACCGTGCGGTCGCCGAACAGCTTTCCGAGGATGATGTTGCCGACGTTGAGTCCGGCGGTCTCCAGCAGGTTCTTGCTCACCGCGCCATCGTTCATCAGCAGCTTGAGTTCGCCGTCGGCACTGCCCAGCAGCGCGGCGACGGAATTGCCCCTGGCGTCGAGATCGGCGCGACCGTTGATCTCGCCCAGGCTGGTGCGCATCGCATCGAACTCGGGGAACAGCGCCTTGAGTTTGATGTGGCGCGCATCGAGCCGTACCTGGCCAGGCATCGGCGAGTGGCTGCCGTCGAGCACCAGGCGGCCATCGACTTTGCCGCCGGCCAGGCCGAACGCGAGCGGATCGAGGGTGAGCTTGCCGGCGTCCATCACCAGGTGCGTGGACAGCGAATTGATCGGCAGCGCCTTGACGTGCTCGATGTGCTTGGCCGCGAACGTCACGTCGGCATCCATCGCCTGCCAGCGGTCGGTGCGGAACTGCTCCACCGGCAGCGCCTTGCCGGCCGGCTGCGGTGTGCCGTCACCGCGCTGCTTCTTCTCGCTGTTGTCGTCGGCGCCAATCAGCGGGGCCAGGTCGCTGAACTCCAGCGTCTGCGATTGCATATCGCCGGTGAGCTTGGGACGCGCGCCGCCGGTGGCGAAAGCGAGATCGCCGGACAGATCGCTCGAGCCCACCCGGCCGCGGAAATGCCGGTAGCGGAACTGGTTGCCGTGGTCACCGAGCGTGGCGCTCAGGCGGCCGCGGGTGGCGTAGGGGCGGGTATCGGGCAGGGTCACGCCGAGCAGCGGGTAGAGCTTGGCCATGCTGGTGCCGGCAAACCACAGGTGCAGATCGAGCGCACCCAGGTGCAGCGGATCGGTCAGCGTGCCGGCCAGGCCGATGTGGGTGTCGCCTACCTGCACGCGCGCCTGCACCGGAAACGGCCGGCTGCTGCTCTGCAGGGCCAGCACCGCGCCGATGCGGCCGGTGCCCTTGGCCACCGCGCCCTGGTAATGGCCGCTGGCGGTCCAGCGGAACTGGTAGCGCGTACCGCGCGCTGCCTCATCCGGCTTCTGCTCGCCTTCGTCCTTGGTCGCCGCAGCCCGGGCGACCGCCTTGCTGGCGGCGGCGCCCACGGTGTCCCGGGCCTGCGCCTGGGCGGCCTTGTCGTTCTCGGCCACGATCTGCTCGTAGGGAATCGCCTGCTGCAGCGGCTCCACGACAATCTTCAAGTCGGTACGGGTAGCGGCGTCGTCCAGGCCGATGCGGCCCTGGTCGAAACCCACTTCGCCCAGCTGCAGCGACCAGCTCGACGGCGTCTCGCTGTGCGGCAGCGTGAACGTCCAGTTGTCACGGCCCTTGCCGTCGCGCTCCAGATCGATCGATGGCTGCACCAGTTGCAGCGAGGGCACCTTGATGCGGTGGGCCAGCAGCGGCAGCGGCGAGAGCCGGAAGCGCAGCGCATCGAGTTGGGCGAACTGCGGCTTCTTGGCCCACGCCGGGTTGCCGATGGTGATGTCGCGCGCGGTGAATTCCGGCCACGGCAGCCAACTGCGCCAGCCCGATTCGCTGCGTTCACGATGCCAGGCCAGGCTGAGGTCGCCGTGGATGGTGAACGGCCGTCCGATCGCCTGGCTGACCTTGTCGTCGATGAACGGCTTGAGGCGGTTCCAGTCGAACAGCGCCACCACCAGCACCAGCACGGCCAGCAGCGCCACCAGCGTGCCGACGATCCATGCGATGACCTTGCCTCTGCGTTTCATCCGATGCCTCCCGTTGCGTGGATGCCGCGGCCCGCATCGGGCGGAACGACAGCTACGGGATAGCGGTTGGCACGAAAAGATTTCGTGCTCGCGCCGTGCACGGCCTCAGCGGCGATTCATCGCCAAAGCGCCGCGGCGCCGTTACGCAGCGGCCTTCCAGTAGCCGGTGGCCTTGATGCAGTCCTTCGTCACGCCACGCTCGGCGAGCATCTGGCGCAGGCGCCGGGCGCGCTCGGATTCGGCGGCGATCCAGTGGAAGGTGTCACCCGCGGGTGGCTGCCACGCGGCCAGCGCCTGCTCCAGGCCGGTGCTGCTGGCGGCGTCGGCGCCATCGCGCTCCAGCCAGGTGAGGTGAAACTTGGCCGCCGAAGCCAACGGCTGGCGATCGGCGTGCCCGGGAATCTCCACGAACACCTCGGCGCGCTTGCCGGCGGGCAGTTCCTCCAACCAGCGGCCGATCGCGGGCAGGGCGGTCTCGTCGCCGAACATCGCGTAGGTGTCGAAGTCATCGGCGATCACCAGCGAGCCGCGCGGGCCGCCGGCGCCGATCGCCTGGCCCGGCCTTGCCTGCGCCGTCCAGCGGGCGGCCGGGCCATCGCCGTGCAGCACGAAGTCGATGGTCAGCTCCTGGGCTTGTGCGTCGTAGTGGCGGGGCGTGTAGTCGCGCATCGGCGAATACGCCACGCCCGCCTCATACAGCGGCCCGTTCGGGCCGATCGTCGGGCGCACGATCTCGCCATGGGCATTGGGGAAGAACAGCTTCACGTGATCGTCCGGCGCGGCGCTGACGAAATCGTGCAGCGCCGCGCCGCCGAAGACGATGCGCCGCATGTGCGGCGTCAGCGTCTCGACGCGCCGGACCTCGAGCTGGCGGAACACCAGCGGGTGACGTAGCGAGAGATGGGTATTCATGGGCATGCGCGTGACGTTACGCCTCGTTGCCACTGGCGATCTCGCTGGCGGCGCGTGCCAGGATCTTCGCCACGCGCTGGCCTTCGGCCTTGCTCCAGTCGGTGCCGCGCATCAGCAGCGCGTGCTTGAGCGCGTGCATCGCCTTGTGCACGTTCTCCGGCATCGCGGCGCGCGCGGCCATGCGCGCGCTGTGGCGGGTCTGCTCCATCACCGCTTCCACCGCCTCGCGGTTCTCCTCGACAAAGGCGCGGCCCTCGTCGGTGATCGCGTAGCTCTTGCGCCCGCCGGCTTCCGGCTGCACCGCGGCGTGGCCGATCTCCTCCAGCATGGTGAGGGTGGGGTAGATCGCCCCCGGGCTGGGCGAGTACTGGCCGTTGAACATCTCCTCGATGATGCGGATCAGCTCGTAGCCATGTCGCGGCTGCTGCTCGATCAGCGCCAGCAGCAGCAGGCGCAGGTCGCCGTGGCCGAACATGCGGCCGCCACCACCCCGACGCCCGCCGCCGCGCAGGCCACCCATATCGCCCAGCGCATCGCCGCGGTCGCCGCCGAACGGACCGCCGCGCCAGCCGTGGCGGCCTGCTTCAAGGGCGTCGTGGTGCCGGTGATGGTGGTGAGCGTGATGGTCGAAGAAGCGTTCGCGCCACATCGCGAAGCGCTCGCTGCGATCGTCGCAGTGGTGGCCGTGGTGCCCGGCGTGCCCGCCACCGAAGAAGCGCTGATGGAATCGCATGATGTATCTCCGATATATCGTGATTGACGAGCAAAAGATATATCGCAAGAATATCGGAAGACAAGCCCCGCGATCGCCGTGATCGTCCGCTCGCGGGCATGCGTCAACGTCACTCCCTACTGTTCGCGCCGTGGCAAGCTGCCACCGGACGCTCGCCAAGGACCGCCGATGCCACCTCCGCACGCCCCAGGTGCCAGCCCCGCTACCGGCGGCCGCCGCCACGCGCCGCCGCCCCCACCGCAGAGCCTGCGCGAGCGCTTCGCCGCACTGCGCAACGTGCCGCCGTTCCTGGCCAGCATCTGGCAGACCAGCCGCTCGCTCACGCTCGCCAGCGTGGCGCTGCGCCTGCTGCGCGCGCTGTTGCCGGTGGTCACCTTGTACGTGGGCAAGCTGATCGTCGACGAGGTGGTGCGGCTGGTGCGCGTCGGCGTGCCGCATGCCGACATCGCCGCGTGGCTGCACGGCGGCGAGCTGGCGCATCTGGCGCTGCTGCTGGGGCTGGAGTTGGCGCTGGCGGTGCTGGCCGATCTGCTCGGCCGGCTGGTGGCGCTGGTCGACTCGCTGCTCGGCGAGCTCTACGCCAACACCACTTCGATCCGCCTGATGGAACACGCCGCCTCGCTGGATCTGGAGGACTTCGAAGACGCCGACCTGCAGGACCAGCTCGACCGCGCGCGCCGCCAGGTGGCCGGGCGCGGCAGCCTGCTCTCGCAGCTGCTGCAGCAGGCGCAGGACGTGATCACCTTGCTGAGCTTCGCGGTGGGTCTGGCGGTGTACGCGCCGTGGCTGATCGTGCTGCTGGCGGTGGCGCTGGTACCGGCGTTCCTGGGCGAGTTCCACTTCAACGCGCAGAGCTACGCTGTGAACTACCAGTGGACGCCGGAGCGGCGCGAGCTGGATTACCTGCGCATGGTCGGTGCCAGCGCCTCAAACGCGAAAGAGGTGAAGAGCTTCGGCCTCAACCCGTTCCTGATCGACCGCTACCGCGTGCTGTCTCAGGACATGTACCGCGCCAACCGCCGCATCGCGCTACGCCGTGCCGGCTGGGGCGGGCTGTTCACCACGCTGGGCACGCTCGGTTACTACGCCGCCTACGCGTTCATCGCCTGGCGCACGGTCACCGGGCAGTTCTCCATCGGCGACCTCACGTTTCTTTCCACCTCGTTCCGCCGCCTGCGCACGCTCTTGGAAACCCTGCTCACCGGCTTCTCGCAGGTAGCCGGGCAGGCGCTGTACCTGGACGACCTGTTCTCGTTCTTTCGCATCCAGCCGGAGATCCTCTCGCCACCGAACCCGCGCCCGTTCCCGCGGCCACTGCGCGAGGGCTTCGTGTTCGAAGACGTGGGCTTTCGCTATCCCGACGCCGAGCGCTGGGCGGTGCGGCATCTGAACTTCACCCTGCGCGCCGGCGAAGTGCTGGCGCTGGTGGGCGAGAACGGTGCCGGCAAGACCACGCTGGTGAAACTGCTCTCGCGCCTGTACGACCCGGACGAGGGCCGCATCCTGCTCGACGGCCACCCGCTCACCGAATACGACCTGGAAGACCTGCGCCTCAACATCGGCGTGATCTTCCAGGACTTCGTGCGCTACTACTTCAACGCCGCGGACAACATCGCCGTGGGCCGCATCGAGGCCCGTGGCGACGAGCCGCGCATCGCCGATGCCGCCCATCGCAGCCTCGCTGACCAGGTGATCGCGCGGCTACCCAAGGGCTACGCGCAGATGCTCGGCAAACTGTTCAAGGGCGGCGTGGATCTCTCCGGCGGCGAGTGGCAGAAGATCGCCATCGCCCGCGCCTACATGCGCGACGCGCCGCTGCTGGTGCTGGACGAACCCACCGCCGCGCTCGACGCGCGCTCGGAGTACGAGGTGTTCCAGCGCTTCAAGGAGCTCTCGCACGGCAAGACCGCGGTGATCATCTCGCACCGCTTCTCCACCGTGCGCATGGCCGACCGCATCATCGTGCTGCAGCACGGCGCCATCGAGGAGGTCGGCACCCACGAGGAACTGCTCGCCGCCGGCGGCCACTACGCCGAACTGTTCGAGCTGCAGGCGGCCGGCTACCGCTGATCGGCGGTCGGCCGGGAGGCGCCGGCACGGCCGCCATTCGTAAAGTTTTGCCGCCAGCGACCGACATCCGGGGACAACATCCGGTTTCCGACGCCTATCGACAACCGGGGTAGCGCCGCGCCATGGGGCCGGCGCATCGTCGCAGCAGGACAGGGGCGTCTCATGCGCGTGTGGCTGGTACCGCTGAAAACCCGCATCGAATCGCTGGCGACGGAGTTCGCCGGCCGGTTCCCCGGTGCCTTCGCGCTGGAGCCGGGCAAGGTGGTCGCCATCGGCGGTCGCGACACGCCGCTGCTGCTCAGCGGCGGGCAGGCGCTGAACCTGGACTTCTCCCGCCCGGACGCCTTTACCGCCGAACGCGGCGCCACCGCCACGGTGTTCGTGCGCAGCGGCGACGACTTCGTGCGCATCACCACCTCGGTGAAGAAGAAGGACGGCGGCCGCGCGGTTGGCACGCTGCTGGACCGCTCGCACCCGGCGTGGGTAAAGCTGCAGGCGAAGCAGTCGTTCACCGGTTACGCCACGATCTTCGGCACCCAGTTCATGACCCGCTACGACCCGGTGCTCGATGCGCGCGGGCAGGTGATCGGCGCGCGCTACGTGGGCCTGGACGTGAGCCACATGCGCAGCCTGGGCATGCCGTGGCGCCTCGCGCTGGCTACCGCCGCCGGCAACGCGGCGATCTGGCTCGCCTTGTGGCACCTGCTGCCGGGCGAGCACACGCGCGCCGTGGCGGGCATGGCGCTGCTGGCGTGCGTAGCGGTGCCGGCGCTGGTGTGGGCATTGGTCCGGCGCAACATCAGCGGCCCGATGAGCGAATGCCGCAGCGCCGCCGGCAAGATCGCCGCCGGCGATCTCAGTGCCCAGGTGCCGGTGGACCGGCGCGACGACATCGGCCAGCTGCTGCAGGCCATCAACGGCATCAGCGTCGGCCTCGCCGACGTAGTGACCAACGTGCGCCAATCCAGCGACAGCATCCACGGCGCCACCGGCCAGATCGCCGCCGGCACCGCCGACCTCTCGCACCGCACGCAGGATCAGGCCGCCTCGCTGGAAGAAACCGCCGCGGCGATGGAAGAACTCACCGCCACCGTGCGCCAGAACGCCGACCACGCACGCGAGGCCGACGCGCTGGTGTCTTCCGCCGCCAAGCTGGCGAAGCAAGGCGGCGAACTGGTGGCGCAGGTGGTCACCACCATGGGCGACATCAAGGCCAGCTCGCAGCGCATCGAAGACATCGCCGGCATGATCGACGGCATCGCCTTCCAGACCAACATCCTCGCGCTCAACGCCGCCGTGGAAGCGGCCCGCGCAGGCGAACATGGCAAGGGCTTCGCCGTGGTCGCCACCGAAGTGCGCGGCCTGGCCCAGCGCGCCGCCACCGCCGCGCGCGAGATCAAGGAACTGATCGGCGCGGCCGTCGCCACTGTCGATACCGGCGCCGCGCTGGTCGATCGCACCGGCGACACCACCCGCCGCATCGCCGACGCCATCCAGCGCTCCGCCGGCCTGATGAGCGAGATCGCCGCCGCCAGCGAAGAGCAGAGCAAAGGCATCCAGGAAGTGGGCGCAGCCGTCAGCCAGATGGACGAAGCCACCCAGAGCAACGCCGCCCTCGTCGAAGAATCCGAAGCCGCCGCGCGCAGCCTGCAGGAGCAGGCCGAACGCATGCGCCAGGCGGTGTCGGTGTTCCGCACCGCCGATCAGGTGGTGCGCGCGCTGTAGTAGCCGCGTGCTCCATTGCTGTCGGGCTGCCCGCTCACTTGGGGCCTCAGGCGAAGCTTTGCTCTTCTCCCTCTCCCCCGATGCATCAAGCGAAGCCGCGCCTTTCTCCCTCTCCTCCCACCGGGGGGGGAGAGGGTCGGGGTGAGGGGGCTGGGTGCTCGCCTCAGGACTGCAACCAAGCAGCGCACTTCGCGCATCCCCCTCACCCCAGCCCTCTCCCCCGCAAGCAGGGGAGAGGGAGCAGTGCGGGAGCTCGCTTCGACAATGGGCTATCGGCCCTATTGCTGGCTCCGTAATGCCACCCGCAGCACGGCGCATCAAGCGAAGCCGCGCCTTTCTCCCTCTCCCCCGCAAGCAGGGGAGAGGGAGCAGTGCGGGAGCCCGCTTCGACAATGGGCTATCGGCCCTATTGCTGGTTCCGTAATGCCACCCGCAGCACGGCGCATCAAGCGAAGCCGCGCCTTGCTCCCTCTCCTCCCACCGGGGGGAGAGGGTCGGGGTGAGGGGGGTGGGTGCTCGCCTTAAATCGGCAACCAGGCAACGCGCTACGTGCGTCCCCCTCACCCCAGCCCTCTCCCCCGCAAGCAGGGGAGAGGGAGCGCAGCGGGTGCGTGCTTCGAGGATGGTCGGTTTCGCCTGTCGCGGATTCCGTAGCACCACGTGCGGCAAAGAGGGGTCAAGCAAAGCGCCTCTTCCCCGATGCATCAAGCGAAGCCGCGCCACTTCTCCCTCTCCCCCCCGGCGGGGGGAGAGGGTCGGGGTGAGGGGGCCGGGTGCTCGCCTCAGACCATCAAGCGAAGCCGCACTAAGCGCATCTCCTCTCACCCGTCCACCGATCAAGTCGAGGGCCGGCACTCCCCCTCACGCAAGGGACCAAAAGCGCCAGCTCACTTCGATCCACTCCGTTGCAGCGAATCAACAACCTTGTTCGACCTGCCGCCGCCTCACTTCCCCGCCACTGCCCGTGTCGGCACGCTGATGCTGCACAGATCGATCTTCCCGGCTGGCCGCGTATAGAACGCATCGACACGGTTGCGCTTGGCCTCGATCAGCGCGGCAAAGCTCCGGCTGTCCGTACGCAGCACTTCTACAGCCGGCCGTTGCGCCGCAGGCAGATCCGCGGCCAGCGCCACCGAGACAATCGCCGTGCGCTGCTGCGGCTTCTCGTAGAAACCCAGCGGCCCGGTGCCACGGGGCAGACCGGAGAGATACTCCATACCCTCGATCACCCGCCCTGCCACCGCCAGGTTGCGGTCCAGCCCGCGCGGCGCCTGGCCGATGATTGCGTACAGCGAACTGCCGCTGCCGGTGTTCGGCGCCACGTCACGCGCCACGCCCACGGTGCCGTAGCAGTGGGTAATCCACTCCTCTTTGCTGGCCGGGTCGCGCGCCACCGGGAAACCCTCGGAGAAGCCCACCTGCGGCGCGTACACATCGCCGTCCGGCAGGCGGGTGAACTCCAGCTTCGGATCAAGCGTGCGGGTGAACTCCGGCGGCAGCGTCTTCTTCGCGGTGCCCAGCGGCTTCATCTTCGAGCGGTCCGCGTTGTCGTCGTCATTGGGGTCGCCCCACTGCGTGACGAAGTTGTCCTGCACACGGATCACCGCCAGCCCGTCGAAGTAATGCTCATGCGCCATCGTGCGGATGTTCGCCGCGTGCAGCGGCGAAAAATCTGGCGCCAGCTCGATCAGCACCCGATGTCCCCCGGCCAACGTCATCACCAGCAGATTCTGCGGATCGGGCTTGCGCCACTCCGCCGGCTTCGACGCGGCGAGGATGTCCTTGGGCGTCAGCGAGGGCTTCGGCTTGGCCTGGTCGGCCAGCGCGGGCAGCGAGGCGAGCAGGCAGGCGGCGAAGGCGAGGGCAGTCGGGCGGAGGCGAGTCATGGCATCTCTGGGCATGTAGTGGCGGCGAAGCCGGACGTTAGCAGAGGTGGAACCGGGTGGGACGCCTCCTTCAGGGCACCTGACATGCGCACGCGGACGTGCACGAGCCTCCGTCGGTCAGTCGATCGGCCGCGGTGATTACAGCGGCTTTCGCCCGCGCACGGAAATCATTGGCGGTTGCGAGAGATCCAGCTTTCCCGCGCGCACGTTTTCCAGGTGCTGTCCGATTTCTTCCGCGGTCGCGATGCCGTGGCTCAGCAACTCGTCGCGGATCATGGCAATGGTCGCCATTTCCAGCGGCTGGCAGGGCGGCAAAGCGATCGGGAAATAGGCCTCGGCGGCGATATCCGCCAGGCCGGCCTGGCGGAACATGCGCGGCAGTTTTCGCCCGAAGGCGATGTCGGCGCCACGTTTGGCCAGCAGCGCCCTGAAACCCTGCCGGATCTTGTTGGCCAACGCCTGCTCGGGGCCGGACTCGTCGATGCAGCTCAGCGGCTGCAACGCGGGGTCGGCGTCTTCCACCACCAGCCAACCGCCGGGCTTGAGGGCGGACACCATATGACCGAGCGCCCGCTCCCGTTCCGGAAGGTGCACCAGCACAAGCCGGGCGTGGATCAGGTCGAACCGGTCATCGGGCGGCGCGTCGTGGACGACGTCGTGCCGACGCACGCTGATGTTCCTGGAGGTCGCTGCTTTCGCCCACGAGTCGTCGATGTCGGTGGCCAACACATGGCCGGTATCTCCCACCTGCTCCGCCATCATGCGCGCCAACGCGGGGCCTCCCGCACCCACTTCCCAGCAGCGCCACCCCTCGGCCAGGCCGCAGGCGGCGAACTGGCGAAGCGAGACCGGATCGAACAGCGCCGACAAGGCGTCGAAGCGTCGTGCCGCCTGTGTGTTCCGGTTGTCGAGCAGGTAGTCGTGGTCGGCCATGGCGGCGTTCTTCCTTGCGTGCAGTGACGTCGGCGTAGGTGAGAGCTACATGCTACCGGCGTCGGGGCGGGCGAGTGCCCGTTCCGCGCGGGGGTGCTGCCATCAATATCCGTATGTAGCACATGGGTGCTACACTGTGACCGTCGCTCAGCCTGGAACCTCCCATGAGTACCACCACTATCCGATTGCCGGAGGAGTTGAAAGCACGCATCGCCGAAGCCGCTAAGCGCGCAGGCACCACGGCGCACAATTTCATCCTTGAGGCGATCGCCGAAAAGGCGAGCTTGGAAGAACGCCGTGCCGACTTCGACACTGAGGCGGAGCAGCGTTACGCGCGCATCGTCGAGTCCGGAAAGACGGTGCCGTGGGACCAGATGCGTGGCTATCTGGAGGATCGCCTCGCCGGCAAGGCCGCGCGTCGGCCCGTGGCTCGCAAGCTGGCCCGGTAGTGGCTCGCATCGAACTGGCGCCCGAGGTCCGCGACGACTTGGCGCACATCGTCGACCATCTACTGTTGTATGAGGCGCGCGATGCTGCCGCCCGCGTGCACGGCATCATCGACGCGATCGATGTGTTGCATTCCAATCCATTGATTGGCCACCCCAGCGGCAACAACAAGCGCGAGTTGGTGATTGGCCGCGGAGCGCACGGCTATGTCGCGCTGTACCGCTACGTGGCAGTACTGGATACGGTCTTCGTGCTGGCGGTGCGGGAGCAGCGCGAAGCGGGATATGCGAGGCCCTGAGCAGAACTCGGCCGATACCCGCGCCACGCGGGTGCCGTACGACCAACACGGCAGGTTCACTCACACGAGCAAGTGAACCTGCCGCCTTCGGCCGTCTATCCAGCTACTGGTAAGTCGGGTGCTCGGGTACTACGTGCGCTCCGCTGCTCATGGGCAAACGCGTGGGTAGCGCGAGATAAGTGGCGTGCTCCTCGCGTACGCCGGTTCGCGGGCCTCGCGCCGGGTCCAGGTGCTGCGCACCCACCTCCCAGAGGATCTCGCGCAGCCTTATCGCGTCGTGGAAGATGGAATCCCCAATGAGCGACAGCGTGCAGGAGGCAAACTCGGCACCGTCGCTGGCGATCACCACATCGCCGTAGGCGCGTACCTTTTCGAGCAACCGGTTGATCTCGTCGATCTGGTCCATCGTGAGGCCATAGACGTACCTCGCCGCTGCGCCATCGGCTTTCACCTCCGCCGCTTCCGTTTCGTCCGCCTCGGCGTCGTCCACCTCCGCAGGTTCCGGCTTCGCGGCATCCGCTTCGCTCGCGCGAGGCGGCCCATCCGGGTCCGCCGCTTCCGTTTCGGTCTCCGTATCCGCGGCCGCCTCGGCGGCCTCCGCCGGTTCGCCACGTTCCCCCGGCCAGGAGAGTTCGTCCAGCACCAACCCAATCTGCTCCTCGATCAACTCAAAGCAGATCGCCACCTCGCCCGGGCGAATCTCGTTGTAGCACTCGCTGTCTTCGTCCGGCCGCCGAGGTCGGGCCAGGTTGGTGAGGAATCCCACGTACTCGCGCAGCTGCTTCAGCCGTAGCTGGGTGTCCTCCGGCAGGAAATAGCCGGTGACATACCGATCTTCCGAATCGATGGTCGACATGCTTGCCTCCTCGTTCC
>NZ_JBQCCF010000033.1:0-65993 GCF_051962475.1 Dyella sp. | reverse complement strand
CGGCCGGCCGAGAAGCTCGCCGCCGAGGTGCGCGCACGCGAGCGCCAGCTTCGCCACCGCACGGTCACCCGCACCGGCCAGGCGCACACGCCGCCGCCGTCGCTGGACCGGCCCGGCGACCGCCCGCTGGCGATCGGCTTCTACGTCAACTGGGACGACAGCAGCTACCCCGCGCTCAAGCGTGCGCTGCCGACGCTGGACTGGGTGATTCCCTCCTGGCTCAGCGTGAGCGGCCCGGACATGGCGCTGCACACCGCGGTCGACGCCAAGGCGCTCAACCTGATCCGTCACAGCAAGCCCTCGATGCCGATCCTGCCTTTGCTGCAGAACGCGGCGAACATGCAGTGGGACGGCGCCGGGCTGGCCAAGCTGCTGGCCGACCCGGCGCGGCGGCACGCGCGCATCAGCGAGATCGTGGGCTTCCTGGCCGCCTACCACTTCCAGGGCGTCACGGTGGACTTCGAGGAGGTGCCGCCGGAGGCGCAGGCGGACTTCAAGACCTTCCTCGGCGAACTGTCCGACGCCTTCGCGCCGCACGGCTGGGGCATCGTGCTGTCAGTGCCGTTCGACGATAGCGCCTGGGATTACGCCGGCTTCGCCAAGATCGTCGATTTCGAGCTGCTGATGGCCTACGACCAGCACTGGGCCGGCAAGGATGCCGGAAGCATCGCCGCACAGAACTGGTTCGAGAGCACACTCGACAAGCGCATGAAGGAGCTGGACCCGGACCAGACCATCGTGGCGCTCGGCAGCTACGGCTACGACTGGGCGCATGGGCAGAACGCCGAGGCGGTGACGTTCCAGGACGCGATGGATCGCGCTGCCGACGCCCAGGCCACCATCGACTTCGACGACGATACGCAGAACCCGCACTTCTCTTACAGCGAGGACAACGGCACCGTCCACGACCTGTGGTTCCTCGATGCCGCCACTGCCTACAACCAGATCCACGACGCCGATGGCTATCAGCCCTACGGCTACGCGGTATGGCGACTGGGGTCGGAGGATCCGTCGATCTGGTCGGTGATCGGCCGCCCCTACGGCGCGGCTGCGCCCGATGCCCTACACGAGATCGGCGAGGGCCAGGACATCGACATCGAGGGCCAGGGCGAAATCCTGCAGATCGCCTCCAAACCCCAGCCCGGCGCGCGCACGTTCAGCATCGACAAGGACAGCGGCGAGATCGATGGCGAGCAGTACACCGCGCTACCCACCTCCTACGTGATCCAGCGCGTGGGCATCCAGCCGGGCAAGATCGCACTCACCTTCGACGATGGCCCGGATCCGGACTGGACGCCGAAGATCCTCGACATCCTCAAGGCCAAGCACGTCCCGGCCACGTTCTTCATCATCGGCGAGAACGCCGAGGCATCGCCGCGCCTTGTCCAGCGCATGGTGAACGAAGGCCACGACGTGGGTAACCACACCTTCACCCACCCGAACCTGGGCGAGACCTCCCCGGGCATCACCGCGCTGGAGCTCAACGCCACGCAACGGCTGTTCGAGGCGCTCACCGGCCGCTCGATGCGGCTGTTCCGCGCGCCGTACTTCGGAGACGCCGAGCCCACCACGTCCGACGAACTGGTACCGATCGAGCAGGCGCAGGCGATGGGCTACATCGCGGTGGGCCTGCACATCGATCCGGACGACTGGCAGCGCCCGCCGGTGGACAAGATCGTGCAGAGCGTGCTCGACCAGGTGCGCCATCAGAGCCCGGACCGGCAGAGCCGCGTGGTGCTGCTGCACGACGGTGGCGGCAACCGTGCCAATACCGTCGCGGCGCTGCCGCAGATCATCGATGCGCTGCGCGCCGAAGGCTACGACTTCGTCACCGTCTCCGCGCTGGCGGGCCTCACCCGCGATCAGGGCATGCCGCCGCTCACCATCGGCTCGCTGTCGCAGTGGGCAGATCGCTCGGTGTTCCTCACCCTCGGCTGGTTCGGTCACTTCCTCAACGCGCTGTTCCTCACTGCGATCTGGCTGGGCGTGGCGCGGCTTCTGCTGCTCGGTGGGCTGGGCCTGCTCAACTGGTATCGCGATCGCCGCCGCGTGGCGCCGGTGCTGGATCATCCGCTGCCGCTGGTATCGGTGCTGATTCCGGCCTTCAACGAGGAGAAAGTGATCGCCAGCGCGGTGGGTCGCATCCTCAAGAGCCGCTACGAGGCGCTCGAGGTGATCGTGGTCGACGACGGCTCCACCGACGCCACGGCCGAGGTGGTGCGCACGCAGTACGCCGGCGATCCCCGTGTGCAGCTCATCAGCATTCCCAACGGCGGCAAGGCAAACGCGGTGAACACGGCGCTGCGCGCCTCGCACGGACAGGTAATCGTGGCGCTCGATGCCGATACGCAATTCGAGCCGCACACCATCGCGCGCCTGGTGCGCTGGTTCGCCAACCCGGCGATCGGCGCTGTGGCCGGCAATGCCAAGGTCGGCAACCGCATCAACCTCATCACCACCTGGCAGGCGCTGGAATACATCACCGCGCAGAACCTCGAACGCCGCGCGCTGGCCGCGCTCGGTGCGATCACCGTAGTGCCCGGCGCCGTGGGTGCCTGGCGGCGCGAGGCACTGGAACAGCTCGGCGGCTTTCCCGGCGACACGCTGGCCGAAGACCAGGACCTCACCATCGCGATCCAGAAGGCCGGCTACAAGACCTTGTTCGATGCCGAGGCAGTGGCTTGGACCGAGGCGCCGGACACCGCCCGCGGTCTGGCGCGGCAGCGTTTCCGCTGGGCCTACGGCACGCTGCAGTGCCTGTGGAAGCACCGCGACGCGACCTTCCGCGCCCGCTACGGCGCACTGGGCACCATCGCGCTGCCGCAGGTGTGGCTGTTCCAGATCGTTTTCTCGGTGGTCTCGCCGCTGGTCGATCTGCTGCTGCTGTGGCAGATCATCGCCACCGGGCTGGACTACCTGCAGCACCGCGGCCAGTTCAACTCCACCAACCTGATCACGATGGCGGCGTTCTACGCGCTGTTCATGGCGGTCGACCTGGGCGCCGGCGTGCTGGCCTTCGCGATGGAAAAGCGCGAGCGCTGGAGCCTGCTGTGGTGGCTGGTGCTGCAACGCTTCGGCTATCGGCAACTGATGTATTACGTGGTGGTGCGTTCGGTATCCACCGCCCTGCGCGGGCCGTCGGTGGGCTGGGGCCGACAGGAGCGAAAGGCCACGGTGAATGCTTCGCACGAAGACGACAGTGCCGCCGGCAACGCCACCAGCGCCAAGCAGGATCACGACACCGTGCCGTGACCGATCGCCCTGGCGGCATGCGCCGCGTCCTCACATGCCCTGCAGCCGCGCTCCGGCAGCATGCACGGTTGAGCGTGGCGTGATCGCACAACGCATACAACGAGGAGAACGCATGGACATCGGCATGATCGGCCTGGGTCGCATGGGCGGCAACATGGCCCAGCGACTGCTGCAGCATGGCCACCACGTAGTGGGCTTCGATCCGGCCGCCGGCGCGCGCGACGCACTGGCCGCGCACGGCGCCGGTACGGCCGCCTCACTGGAGGCTCTGGTGCAGCAGTTGGCGGCTCCACGGACGTTCTGGCTGATGGTGCCCGCTGGCGAGATCACCGAGCAGACCATCGCGCAGCTGCAACCGTTGCTGGCGCGCGGCGATACGGTGATCGACGGCGGCAATGCGTTCTACAAGGACAGCATGCGCCGGGCCGAAGCCCTGGCCGCGCATGGCATCCACTATGTCGACTGCGGCACCAGCGGGGGCGTGTGGGGCCTGGCCGAGGGCTACAGCATGATGGTCGGCGGCGATGCGGACGTGGTGGAACGGCTGCGCCCGATCTTCGAGGCGCTGGCCCCGGCAAAGGAGAAGGGTTGGGGCCTCGTGGGCCGGGTGGGCGCCGGCCACTTCAGCAAGATGGTCCACAACGGCATCGAGTACGGGCTGATGCAGGCCTATGCCGAAGGCTTCTCGATCCTGCAGCACAAGCGCGAGTTCGCGCTGGACCTGCACCAGGTTGCCGAGATCTGGCGCGAGGGCAGCGTGGTGCGCTCGTGGTTGCTCGACCTCACCGCCGACGCCTTGGCGAAGAACCCCGCGATGGACGGCATCGCGCCCTACGTGGCCGATTCCGGCGAAGGCCGCTGGACGGTGGCCGAGGCGATCGATCTGAACGTGGCCGCGCCGGTGATCTCGCTCTCGCTGCTCGAACGCCTGCGCTCGCGCGATGCCGATTCGTTCTCCGACAAGCTGCTCGCCGCCATGCGCAACCAGTTCGGCGGGCACGCCGTCAAGCACGAATGAGCCGCGCAGCCACGCGACGCGTGGCCTCCATTTCGTCTTCAGGGAGAACGGCATGAAACGCAGCACCAGACAGGCCACGGGCAAGTCATCTGCACCATCACGCACCACGGTCACGCTGGCCATCGACGTGGGCGGCAGCGGCCTGAAGGCGGCCCTGCTCGATGAGGATGGCGCCATGCTGGGCGATCGCGTGCGCGTGCCCACGCCGGAGGGCGTGTCGCCCGAGGGCATGGTCGACGCGTTGGCGGCGCTGGTGGAGCCGCTGAGCGGGTTCGACCGGGTGTCGATCGGGTTTCCTGGCGTGGTCCGGCGCGGACGGGTGGTGACCGCGCCGCATTTCGGCAACGAGCCGTGGCGGGATTTTCCCCTCGCCGAGGCGCTGGGCCAGCGCCTCGGCGGCAAGCCGGTGCGTCTGCTCAACGATGCCGACGTGCAGGGCTACGGGGTCATCCGCGGCGAGGGGCTGGAGCTGGTGCTCACCCTGGGCACCGGGATGGGCTCGGCGCTGTTTCGCGACGGCGTGTGCATGCCGCACATGGAGTTCGCGCAGTTCCCCTTCCGCAAGAAGAAGACCTTCAATCACTACGTCGGCAACGCGGCCAGGCACAAGGTGGGCGAGAAGAAGTGGAACCGCCGGGTAGAAAAAACCATCGAGGCCTTCCGCACCCTGCTCCATTTCGATCGGCTGTACCTGGGCGGCGGCAATGCCACCAAGGTGACGCTGGCGCTGCCGCCCGACGTCAGCATCGTGGACAACGCGGCCGGGCTGACCGGCGGCATCAAGCTCTGGCGGGACACAGCGCTTTGATGGCAGGAAGGCTCTGTTGCGATCAGTCCCCGGCGCCCGCCGGCGGCGCGTAGCTCAGCCGACCGTCCACCACGCGTGCCGGCGCCGTCATCGGGTGGGGCCTGGCGTGGCGATCATCGGCGATGTGCAGCACCGTCCAGCCGCGCACGCACAAGAGGTCGGCGATCATCGAGCGGTGGCAGCGCCACCACACCGCCTCGGCACACATGATGGCGGTGCGCTGCTGCGTGGCCATCGCCAGCAGCTCGTCCAGGCCATCGGCAAACTCCGCGCTGGCCATGTGATCGGCATAGCCCTGGAACGACGCGTTGCGCCAACTCGTGTTGGGCGAGTTCGCCTGCACCTTGCGCCGGCCGCCCAGTTGCGGGATCCACCGATAGGCGATCCCGTGCTCCGGCAAGCTGCGCGCCAGCGCCTCGCTGGCAAAATATGGATACCGCCGCGAACCGGGAAAACGCCGCACGTCGGCCACCGCTTTGATGCGCCAGCGCGCGAGCAGGGCCACCAACTCGTCCAGGCTGCGGGTGGAGTGGCCGACCGTCCAGATGGTCGGTCCATCGCGGCCGGTGGATGGCGCGGCATCAGCCACTCAGTCGATTCGGTGCAGCGCACTGCCCTTGTGCAGCGCGACGTGATCGGTGGCGTCACTGGCGATCTCGTACTGCGGATCGTCGGGCGTGCAGCGATGGGTGTGGCCTTTGTAGTCCACGTCGCGCGTGTGCACCTTGGTGATATGGCCACTGACGTGGCCGGCCTCGGAGTTCCAGCGGACGTGGTCACCCACGTGAAAGGCGTGGTGCATGGGGCGGTCTCCGGCGCGGCTGTGCAGGGCCGTTATTGAAACCGGGCGCAGTTGATCCGGCCGTGAAGTCGGGGCCGGCGTTGCATCATCGCGGGCGACGCGTCGACGCGCTCTCGGCCGCGATGACCGCCCTTCCCCGCCCGCTGCGGATGCGCAGACGAATCAGGCCGCGACGCCGAACAGCATGCCCACGCCGGTAGTGATCGCCATCGCCAACGCGCCCCAGAAGGTGATGCGCATGGCGCCGGTGCGCATGTTCGCACCGCCCGTGCGCGCTGCCAGACTGCCCAGGATGGCCAGGAACACCAGCGAGGTGAGGAACACCGACCACAGCAACACCCCGGCCGGCGCCAGCGCCACCACCACCAACGGCAGCGCCGCACCGAGTGCGAAGCTCAGCGCCGAAGCGCCGGCGGCCTGGATCGGCCGTGCCTTGAGCGTCTCGGTGATGCCCAGTTCGTCGCGCATGTGCGCGTCCAGCGCGTCATGCGCCATCAGCTGCTCGGCCACCTGGCGCGCCAGCGCCGGTTCCAGCCCGCGCCCGACGTAGATCGCGGCGAGTTCCTTGTGCTCGCCTTCCACGTCAGTCTCCAGTTCCCGGCGCTCGCGTGCCAGCTCGGCTGCTTCGCTGTCTGCCTGGGAATGCACCGACACGTATTCGCCCGCGGCCATCGACATCGCGCCCGCCACCAGGCCCGCGGTGCCGGCAATCAGGATGTTCTGCGAGCCGGCATGCGCCGCGGCCACGCCGAGCACCAGGCTGGCGGTGGAAACGATGCCGTCGTTGGCGCCGAGCACGGCGGCGCGCAGCCAGCCCATGCGGCCGGTGACGTGCCGCTCGCTATGTCGATGATGCATGTGTATTCCCCTGGACGAGTTGGCGGCGGATCAGACCATGCGCCGCAGCGTGTTGTCCTTGCGGCCGAAGTGGTGCCAAAGGGCCGCGACGATGTGCAGGCCGATCACGTAATAGAAGATCTCGCCCACCGTGCCGTGGATGTCCTCCCACTGATGTGCCAGCGCGCGATCACCGGGGCCGAACAGCGCCGGCAGGAAGGTGATGCCGAACAGCGTCACCGGCTTGCCGGCGATCTGCAGCGTGACGATGCCCATGATCGGCTGCGCGATCAGGAACGCATACAGCGCCACGTGGGTGATCGTGCTCAGGCGCAGGATCCACACGCTCGGCGCCGGCTGGATTGGCGGATCCACGTGCGACAACCGCACGGCCAGCCGCGGCAGCACCAGCAGCAGTACCGCGATGCCGGCCAGGTAATGCGCCGCCAGCGTGTTCATGCGCGGCGTGCTGCCGCGCGGGAACAGCTCGAACAGGTTGATGAACACGTAGGCCAGCAGCACCAGCGCGAAGACGGTCCAGTGCAGCCAGCGCAGCGAGGCCGCGTAGCGGCTGGGCGGATTGATCGGTGACATCGAAAGGCTCCGGGAAAGCGCCAGCGTCAGGAGGCCAGCGCGCTGTCCACCATCTTATTCGCCTCGGCGATGAGGCTACGCAAATGGTTCTCGTCCCGGAAGCTTTCCGCGTAGATCTTGTAGATCGCCTCGGTGCCGGACGGACGCGCAGCGAACCAGCCCTGCGCCGTCATCACCTTGATCCCGCCGATTGCCGCGCCGTTGCCCGGCGCCTTGTCCAGCACCGCGGTGATCGGATCACCGGCCAGCTCGGTGCCGCTGACCTGCGCCGGCGACAGCTTGCCCAGCCGCGCCTTCTGCTCGGCGCTGGCCGGTGCGTCCACGCGGTCGGAGTACGGCGTGCCGAGCTCGGCAGTGATGCCCGCATACAGCTCGCCCGGGTCGCGTCCGGCGCGGGCGGTCATTTCGGCCGCCAGCAACGCGGGCACCAGGCCGTCCTTGTCGGTGCTCCACACGCCGCCGTCCATGCGCAGCAGCGAGGCGCCCGCGCTCTCTTCGCCACCGAAGCCGAGTGAGCCGTCGAACAGGCCGTCGGCGAACCACTTGAAGCCCACCGACACCTCGTACAGCCGTCGCCCCAGCCGCTCGGCCACGCGATCGATCAGCGAACTGCTGACCACCGTCTTGCCCACCGCCGCGTCGGCACGCCAGTGCGGACGATGGCGAAACAGGTAGTCGACCAGGGTGGCGAGGTAATGGTTGGGCAGCATCAGTCCGCTGCTTCTTGCGACGATGCCGTGGCGGTCGTGGTCGGTGTCGCAGGCGAAGGCGACGTCGAAGCGGTCCTTCATCGCGATCAGCCCGGCCATCGCGTACTTCGACGAGGGATCCATGCGGATCTTGCCGTCCCAGTCCACGCACATGAAGGCGAACTGCGGGTCGACCACCTCGCTCACCACGGTGAGATCGAGCCGGTAGCGCTCGGCGATCGGCCCCCAGTAGTGCACGCCCGAGCCGCCCAGTGGATCGACACCGAGCTTCAGCCCCGCCGCACGGATCAGGTCGAAGTCGACGATGTTCGCCAGGTCCGACACGTAGCTGGCCACGTAGTCGTGCTCGATCACCCGCGACGAGCGGCGCGCCTGCGCGTAGGGCACCCGGCGCACGCCGTTGAGCCCTTCGGCCAGCAGCGCGTTGGCGCGATCCTGGATCCAGCGGGTGACGTCGGTGTCGGCCGGGCCGCCGTTGGTCGGGTTGTACTTGTAGCCGCCATCGGCCGGCGGGTTGTGCGAGGGCGACAGCACGATGCCGTCGGCCAGGTGGTCGGTCCGGCCGCGGTTGTAGGTGAGGACCGCGTGCGACAGCACCGGCGTGGGCGTGTACGGCGTGCCCGCCGAGATCATGGTGGTGACCTCGTTGGCCACGAACACTTCCAGCGCCTGCTCGAACGCCGGCGCGGAGAGCGCGTGTGTATCGATCGCCACGAACAGCGGGCCGTCGATGCCCTGCATCGCGCGGTAGTCGCAGATCGCCTGGCTGATCGCCAGCACGTGCGCGGCGTTGAAGCTGCGGCTGAGCGAGGAGCCGCGATGGCCGGATGTGCCGAACGCCACCCGCTGCGCCGGGTCGGCCGGATCGGGAACGAGGTCGGCATAGGCGGCGAGCAGTTGCGGCACGTCGATCAGGATCGACGCGGGTGCCGGCTTGCCGGCGAGCGGGCTGAAGGTCGGGCTCATGGTTTCTCGAAGAAGTTCACGGAATGCAGCGGGCGCGCGCAGATTTCTGTAGGAGCCGCCTTGGCGGCGATGCTTTTTCTCGGCACAAGCCAAGAGCATCGCCGCCAAGGCGGCTCCTACAGGAGAGTCAGGTGCCGTCGCGCAGCTGGCGATAGCGACGGATCAGTGCGTTGGTGGAGCTGTCGTGGGCGAGTTCGGCATCACTGCTGGCGGTGAGTTCGGCGGCGGTGCGCTTGGCCAGCACCTTGCCCAGCTCCACGCCCCACTGGTCGAACGAGTCGATGCCCCACATCACGCCTTGCACGAAGGTGGCGTGCTCGTACAGCGCCACCAGCGCGCCTAGCACGTGCGGGGTGAGCCGCTCGGCGAGGATCGTGGTGCTGGGCCGGTTGCCCGGGAAGGTCTTATGCGGCACCAGGGCGTCGGCCACGCCTTCGGCGCGCACTTCATCAGCCGTCTTGCCGAAGGCCAGCGCCTCGCCCTGGGCGATCAGGTTGGCCATCAGCAGATCGTGCTGGTCGCTGCCGTCGGGCAGCGGCAAGGCGCTGAGCGGCCGACCGAAGCCGATGAAGTCGCAGGGAATCAGTCGCGTGCCCTGATGGATCAGCTGGTAGAACGAGTGCTGGCCGTTGGTGCCCGGCTCGCCCCAGTAGATCGCGCCGGTGGCGTAGTCCACGCGTCGGCCGCCCAGCGTCACGCCCTTGCCGTTGCTCTCCATGGTGAGCTGCTGCAGGTAGGCGGGGAAACGCTTGAGGTACTGCTCGTACGGCAGCACGGCGACGGTCTCGGCGCCGAGGAAGTTGGTGTTCCAGAGACCGATCAGCCCCATCAGCGCCGGCAGGTTGCGCTCCAGCGGGGCGCTGCGGAAATGCTCGTCCATCGCGTGGAAGCCGGCGAGCAGGTCGCCGAAGCCGTCCGGCCCGATCGCCAGCATCGTCGACAGGCCGATCGCCGAATCCATCGAGTAGCGACCGCCGACCCAGTCCCAGAAGCCGAACATGTTGGCGGTGTCGATGCCGAACTTCGCCACTTCCTTTTCGTTGGTGGACACGGCGACGAAGTGCCGGGCGATCGCCGCCTCGTCCTCGAGCGCCGCCAGGCACCAGCGTCGCGCAGCCTGCGCGTTGGCCAGCGTCTCCAGCGTGGTGAAGGTCTTGGAGCAGACGATGAACAGCGTCTCGGCCGGGTCCAGGTCGCGCGTCGCCTCGACGAAGTCGATGCCGTCCACGTTGGAGACGAAGCGGAACGTGAGCTCGCGCTGGCTGTAGTGGCGCAGCGCCTCGTAGGCCATCACCGGGCCCAGGTCCGAGCCGCCGATGCCGATGTTCACCACGTTGCGGATGCGCTGTCCGGTGTGGCCCAGCCAGGCGCCGCCGCGCACCTTGTCGGCGAACGCGGCCATGCGTTCGAGCACGGCGTGCACAGCGGGAACCACGTTCTCGCCGTCCACCTCGACCTTCGCATGTGCGGGCGCGCGCAGCGCCGTGTGCAGCACGGCGCGATCCTCGGTGACGTTGATCTTCGCGCCGTCGAACATCGCCGCGGTACGCCCGGCCAGGTCGCAGGCCTCGGCGAGCTGGCGCAGCAGATGCAGGGTTTCGTCGTCCACACGCTGCTTGGAGTAGTCCATGTACAGTCCGGCCGCCTCGGCAGTGAAACGCTCGCCACGGCCGGGATCGGCGGCGAACAGCTCGCGCAGGTGGCGGTCGCCGCAGCGCTCGCGGTGCGCACGCAGGGCCTGCCATGCAGGCAGCTGGGTCAGGTCGGGGGTCGGGAATGGGGTCACGGGCGTTCCGTCGTCGAGGGTGGCTTTCCGGCATTCGCCGGCGAGGAAAAACACGGGCAGCTGGCCGCCTAGATTAGCGCCAAGCGCCCACCGCGGCGGCAGCCGTCCGGCCCATGATCCGGATCGCGCGCGCATGCCGCGTCAAGGCCTCACGCCTCGATCTCGATGCGATGCTCGCCCCCATCGTCCACCAGCGCCACCGCATCCCCCTCGATCGGCATGCCGTTGACGCGGATCCGCGCCGCCCCCGACACGGGGCCGGCGCGCACGATGATGCGGTAGTCGGTTTCGCGGTGCCGGTATGCCAGCTCGAATCCGTCCCAGCCCGGCGGCACCACCGGCGCCACGCGCAGCGTCTCGCCCTCGATGCGCAGGCCCAGCAGCGACTCGACGATCAGCCGGTACATCCAGCCGGCCGAGCCGGTGTACCAGGTCCAGCCGCCGCGCCCCTGGTGCGGCGGCACGCCGTACACGTCGGCGGCGACCACGTAGGGCTCCACCTTGTATACCTCGATGTCGCCCGCGCCGCTGCCGTGGTTGACCGGGTTGATGATGCCGAGCAACTCCCACGCGCGCGCGCCGTCGCCCAGCGCGGCGAACGCCATCGTCGCCCACACCGCGGCATGCGTGTACTGGCCGCCGTTCTCGCGCACGCCGGGCACATAGCCCTTGATGTAGCCCGGATCGAGCTCGGAGCGATCGAACGGCGGCTCCAGCAGCTGGATCAGTCCCGCACGCCGCCGCACCAGATGGCGATCCAGCGATTCCATCGCCTGCCGTCGGCGCGCGTCGGGCGCTGCGCCGGACAGCACCGACCAGCTCTGCGCGATGGAATCGATGCGGCACTCCGCGTTGGCACTGGAGCCCAGCGGGGTGCCGTCGTCGAAATACGCGCGGCGATACCAGGCGCCGTCCCAGCCGTGCGCTTCCAGCACCTCGCGCAGGGCGGCCGCCTCCATCTCGCACAGCTCGGCAAACGGGCTGTCGCCATGCCGCCGCGCGGTGGCGGCGAAGCGGTTGAGCACCTCGTGCAGGAAGAACCCCAGCCACACGCTCTCGCCGCGCCCACGCTCGCCGACCCGGTTCATGCCGTCGTTCCAGTCGCCGGTGCCGATCAACGGCAGCCCGTGCGGGCCGCGTGGGCGACTGTGCTCGATCGCGCGCACGCAGTGCTCGTACAACGTGGCCGACTGTTCCGAGCGCGTCGGCAGGTCGTAGTAGGACTCCTCCTCGCGCTTCACCGGCCGTCCCTCGAGATAGCCCACGCGCTCGTCCAGCACGCCGGTATCGGCGGTGGTGTGCACGTAGTGGCTGGTGGCGAGCGCCAGCCACAGGTAGTCGTCCGAGCAGTGCGTGCGCACGCCGCGGTCGGTGGGCGGATGCCACCAGTGCTGCACGTCGCCCTCGGTGAACTGGTGCGCCGCGCTGAGCAGCAGGTGCTGCCGCGCGCTGTACGGGCTGGCGTGGACCATCGCCATGGCGTCCTGCAGCTGGTCGCGGAAACCGAACGCGCCGCCGGACTGGTAGTAGCCGCTGCGTCCCCAGAAGCGCGAGGCGATCACCTGGTAGATCAGCCAGCCGTTGGCGAGCACGTCCACCACCGGGTCGGGCGTGCGCACCTGCACCTTGCCCAGCGTCCAGTGCCAGTGCATGCGCACCTCGTCCAGCGCGGCGGCCGCCGCGGCCGACCCGCGGAAGCGCTGCACCAGATCGCTGGCCCCGGCCTGGTCGCGCGCGGCACCGAGCCGGAACACCACCTCGCGCGTCTCGCCCGGGGCCAGCTCGAACGGCAGCTGGATCGCGCCGCATGGGTCGAGCCCGGGGCCGAGCCGCCCGGACAGGCTGGCCTGGCCCATCGCCGCCGGCGCACGCAGGTTGCCATTGCGGCCGAGGAATTCCCGGCGATCGCCGGTGACGCTGCGCGTGCCGCCGTCGGCATCGAAGAAGCCCACCCGGCCGCCGAAATCCATGTGGTAGGCGTTGCGGGCGAACAGCGCACCGGTGGCCGGGTCCGATTCGGTCACCACGTGCATCGCCGACTTCGCCCGCACGTCGCCCAGCACCCATTCCACGTAACCCGTGGCCGACAACCGGCGCGGCTGGCGGGTGGTGTTGCGTAGGCGCAGCACCGAGAACTTCACCGGCGCGTGCAGCGCCACGTATACCCACAGCTCCGAGGCGATGCCGTCTTCGACGTGCTCGAACACCGAGTAACCAAAGCCGTGCCGTGTGACGTAGCGACCGGTACCGCGACGCGGCAGCGGCGTGGGCGACCAGTAGTGCCCGCTCTCCTCGTCGCGCAGGTAGATTGCCTCGCCGCTGGCGTCGGTCACCGGGTCGTTGTGCCACGGCGTGAGGCGGAATTCGTGCGCGTTCTCGCTCCACGTGCACGCGCCGCCACTCTCCGACACCACGCAACCGAAGCCCGGATTGGCCAGCACGTTGCACCACGGCGCGGGGGTCGGCCGGCCCGGTTGCAGCACGATCACGTATTCGCTGCCGTCGCTGCTGAAACCGCCGTAGGCGTTGGTCAACTGCAGCGTGGCCAGTTGCGGATCGGGTCCCGCCTGCGCCGCGGCCGGCGGCTCCGGTGCACGAATGCGGGTAGGGTCGAAGCGCGGCAGCGGCGGCTCCACCCGGCGCCGCTCCAGCTGCTCGGCCAGCGAGCCGCGGGTGTCGCTGAGCACCACCCGCGCCACCGAGCGCACCAGCACCCGGTCCTCCACCGACAGTTGCTGCGCCGGGCGCACGAAGATGCCGCCGGGGCGATCGATCAGGCTCGCTTCCGTGCCCGAGGCGATCAGCCCCATGATCAGGTCCTGCAGTTGCTGGCGGTAGCCGGCCTGGTCCTCGTTCCAGATCACCAGGTCCACCGCCAGCCCCTTGAGCCGCCAGTACGCGTGCGCCTGCACCAGCTGGCGCACCAGTTCGATGTTGCTTGGGTCAGTCATGCGCAGCAACACGATCGGCAGGTCGCCGGAGATCGACTGCCCCCACAGGCCGGACTGCCCGCGCCGGTTGGCCTGCAACACGCCCGGCTCGGCGCGCAGCGAGGTGTTGGCGTAGATGATCGAGGCGGCCATGCGCTCGTACAGCCGCGCGTCGCCGGGCACCGCGTTGAGCTGCTGCAGCAGTACCTGGCTGTGCGTCCAGGCCAGGTCGAACACGCGATCGGCGATGTGGCGGTCGCGGAACTTTTCCGCCAGATGACGGCAGGCCTCGTCGCTGTCGGCCACGCCGGTGACGATGTCGATCGTGGCCGATTGCTCCGGCGCCAGCGTGATGCGGCAGCGGATCGCCACGATCGGGTCGAGCACCGAGCCATCGCTGTTGCCCAGCTGTGCCTGCAGCGGATCGCTCAGCGCCTGCGGCTGCGCCAGGTTGCGACCGCGGCCAATGAAGCGCGCGCGATCGGTCTCGTAGGACATCGACTCCACCCGCACGTCGTGCACCGCCACCAGGTGGCACATCCACGGCACGACTTCGCCGGCTGAGCGCGGCCGGCGGGTGCAGATCAGCGCCTGCGCGGCGGGCAGCCACGCGGTCTGCACGAACAGGTTGCTGAAGGCCGGATGCGCCGCGTCGGCCGCCGCCGGCGCAATCACCACTTCGGCGTAGGTGGTGAGCTCGATGGTGCGCGCGGTGCGGCCGCGGTTGGTCAGGCGCACGCGGCGCAGCTCGATGTCGTCCTCGGGGCAGACCACGATCTCGGTATGCGCGTCGTAATCGCGCTCGCGCACGCGGAACTCGGCGCGCGCGTCGGAAAAGATCGCCTCGAAGTGCTCCGGCCGGTGCAGCGTGGGCTGGTGTGCGGTGGACCAGAACGCGCCGGTCTCCACGTCGCGCAGATAGCAGAACTGGCCCCAGTGATCACTGCTGATGTCTTCGTGCCAACGCGTCACCGCCAGGTCGCGGTGCCGGCTGTAGCCACCCCCGCCGCTGCTTACCATCACGTGGTAACGCCCGTTGGAAAGCAGCTGCACGGCCGGGCGTGGCATGTCCGGGTCGGTGAACACGCGCAGCGTGCTCTCGGCCGCGGCGCCTTCCACCGGCTGGATCGGGAAGCCGGTGGCGTGGCGATATTCGGCCGCCGTTTCCGGCACGCGCTCCTGCAGCAGCAGCGCGCTGGCGCGGAACTGCGGGTCGGCCTCGAAGCGCTTCTGCATCGGCTGCTCCAGCAGCGCGTAGGCCAGCGAGAGCAGGCTCATGCCCTGGTGATGCGCCATAAACGAGCGCACCACCACCGCGCTCTGCCCGTGCGGCAGCCGCGCCGGGGTGTAGTCGATCGCCTCGTAGAAACCGAAGCGGCCCAGCCGCTCCTCCTGTGCCAGGCGCTCCAGATTGGCGCAAGCCGCCGCCGGCGCCACCATCAACGCCATGACGCTGGCGTAGGGCGCGATCACCACGTCGTCGCCCAGCCCGCGCTTGAGGCCCAGACCGGGCACGCCAAAAGCGCGGTACTGGTAGTTGAGCTGCACGTCGACCGTGTTGTAGCCCGACTCGGACACGCCCCACGGCACGCCGAGCTGCTGGCCGTACTCGATCTGCCGCGCCACGGCCGCGTGGCAGGTTTCGTCCAGCAGCGTGCCCTCGATGCTGGGCATCACCAGCATCGGCATCAGGTACTCGAACATCGAGCCGGTCCACGACAGCAGCACCGGCCGCCCACGCGTGGTGGTGGTGAGCAGGCGGCCGAGGGTGAACCAGCCCTCCTGCGGCAGCTGGCCCTGCGCGATCGCCACGTAGCTGGCCAGCCGCGCCTCGGAGGCGAGCAGGTCGTAGAAGCTGGCGTCGAGACGGCGCTCCTCGACGTTGTAGCCGATGGCCAGCAGGTCGCGCCGGCGGTCGTACAGAAAGCTGAAATCCATCACCGCCAGCTCACCGGCCAGTGTCGCCAGCTGCTGCAACTCGGCGATCCGGGCGCAGGCGCGGTCGCACACGCTGTCGGTACCCTGCCGCGCCGGGTCGGTATCCGCGGCCAGCTCGCGCAGGGTCGGTAGGTTGCCGGAGGGCGCGCGGTCGGCCAGGTAATCGAGCTCGCCCAGCACGTCACGCACCTGCTCGAGCAGGCGGCCGTACCAGAGCACGGCCTCGTCGCGGTTGTCGGTAGCGAAGTGCGAATGCATCGCCACGATGGCCGCGTGGATCGGGCGTACCACCGCCAGCGCCTGCGCCAGCGAGTCCGGCGGCGTGTCGCGCGCCTCGTCCAGCCGCTGCATCAGCTCGCCGCAGGCGGCCACCAGGTAGTCGTCGTCCGGCCGCGCGTCCACCAGCACGTCGAGCGTGTCGGCCAGACCATCGAGCAGGCGCGGGTGGAACACCGGGGCATCGATCAGCGCCAGCAGGCCGGGCCGCAGGGTCAGCAGGTGGCCGGCGAGGTTGCCGCTGTCCACGGCCGACACGTACTGCGGCGCCAGCGGCTGCAGCGATACGGTGTCGTACCAGTTGAAGAAGTGCCCGCGGTAGCGCGGCAGGCCCTGCATGGTGTGCAGTGCGTCGGCAGTGCGCTGGATCAGCCGGCCCACGGTGAGGTAACCGAAGTCGTAGGCGGCCAGGTTCGACAGCAGCGCCAGGCCCATGTTGGTCGGCGAGGTGCGGTGGGCGATCGCCTCGGCCGGATGCTCCTGCATGTTGTCCGGCGGCAGCGCGTTGTCCTGGCTGCCCACGTGCACTTCGAAGAAACCCCAGATGCGTCGCGACAGCATGCGCAGGAAGCGCCGCTGCGAAGCACTGGGCACGAATACCTCGCGCCGCTGCGGCTGTCCGGAATACCACACAAGCACCGGCGCCAGTGCCCACAGGGCGAGCAGCGGCGCGGCCACCGGCAGGGCCGGCAGGCGAAATAACGCCAGCGTCACCGCCGTCGCGATCGCCAGCGCGGGATTGATCCACATCCGGCGCACGATCAGCGTCAGCGCGCCACCGGCGTCCCGCGTGCTGTCGCGCGACGGACGCCACTGCAGCAGATGGCGCCGACTGATCAGCATTCGCCACAGCGAACGCAGCACCGCGTCGAGGCTGTACAGCGCCTCGTGCGGCAGCGTCATCACCCAGAACCCCGCGCGCAATCCTTGCGCCACCGCCGCGCGCACGGCGAGCCGCAGATGCGCGCGCCACTGCACGTCCGGTGATTTCTGCACCAGCACCAGCATCGTGCCCAGCACCGGCATCAGCACCACCAGGCCGAGGATGGCGAGGGTCCACGACACCACCTGCGCCACCCCCAGCCAGCCCACCAGCAGCAGCAGTACGAAGGCCGCCGGCACCAGACTACGGCGCAAGTTGTCCAGTATCTTCCAGCGCGACAGCGCCGACAGCGGATTGCGCCGCCAGCCATCGGGACCGGGCGCGCGCGGGAACAGCCAAGGCAGGATCTGCCAGTCGCCGCGGATCCAGCGATGACGCCGCTGGCTGTCGATCAGGTAGCTCGACGGGTAGATCTCGTACAGCTGCACGTCGGACAGCAGCCCGGCGCGTGCGTAGGCACCTTCGATGAGGTCGTGGCTGAGGATCGCGTTGTCGGGAAAGCGCTGCCTCAACGCCAGCTGGAAGGCATCGATGTCGTAGATGCCTTTGCCGATGAACGAGCCTTCGCCGAACAGATCCTGGTAGACGTCCGACACCATGCGCGTGTACGGGTCGATGCCGGCTTCGCTGCCGAACAGCTGGGCGTAGCGCGAGCGCGCCGCGGCCGGCAGGCTCACTCCCACCCGGGGCTGCAGGATGCCGTAGCCGCGCACCACGCGACCCAGCGCGGCGTCGTACACCGGGCGATTGAGCGGATGCGCCATGGCGCTGGCGAAGCGTCGGGCCGCATCGCGCGGCAGCTCGGTGTCCGAGTCCAGCGTGATCACGTAGGTGACCCCGCGCAGCGCGGCCAGGTCGCCGACGATGCGAGCGAAGCGCTCGGCACCCGCGCCGCGCAGCAGCGCGTTGAGATCGCCCAGCTTGCCGCGCTTGCGCTCGTGGCCCATCCACAGGCGATCGGGCGCGTGGTAGGTGCGGGGGCGGTGGAACAGAAAGAACCGATCCTGCGCACCGTTGGCGTACGTGGCGTTGAGCGCCTCGATGCGCGACACCGCCCGGGCCAGCAGCGCGGCATCCTGCGGCAGGGTTTCACTGGCTGCGTCGGTGTAGTCGCTAAGCAGCCCGAAGTACAGGTTCGGGTCGCGATTGGCCAGGTAGCGCACCTCCAGCGCATCGGCCAACTCGTCCACGTCGGCCAGGCTGCCGAACAGGGTGGGAATCACCACCAGCGTGCGCGCGTGGTCGGGAATGCCTTGGGCAAAATCCATTCGCGGCAGGATCGCCGGCGGTGCGAACACGGTCGCCAGCCAGTTCACCAGCCCCGTGGCGAGCTGGCTCACCACCAGCAAGGCCGGCAGCGCCAGCAGCAACAGCATCCACAGCGGCGCATGATTCTGCGCCATCGCCTCCAGCAGCGGTTCGGCCATCAGCACACTGAGCAGCGCGATCAGCCCCAGGTACGCCGGCAGCGGATCGCGCGCCGCACGGCGGCCGATCCGCGCCAGCAGACCGAAACGCAACTGCAGCACCCGTTCGAACTCGGCGCGCCCCTCGTCCACCAGGTAATAGCCCACGTGCGCCTCGATGCCGGGCGCCGCCTCCACCGCCGCCGCGCGATGGGCCAGCGCGAGTGCGCTGCGCGCCACCTCCGACTCGGAGCGTCCGCTGCGCCGGGCGAGGTGTTCGATCACGTGGCGATAGTGGTCGCGCGTGGCGAAATCCATCGCCGCGTGGATGCCGGCAGGATCGCTGCGCAGCAGGTTCTCCACCACGCTGAGCCGTTCGACAAAGGCGTGCCAGTCGACCGCCGCCAGGTGGCGCAGGCTGCCGATGCTGTTGCCGATGGAGACCTGGTCGGCGGCCTGCTGCTGGGCATCGATCTGCACCTGGTGCTCGACGCTGGAACCGCTCTCGGCCAGGCGCTGCTCCAGCCACGTCAGCGGCATTGCCAGCCCCGGCCCCTGGCCCTGCAGCCGGCGCGCCAGCTCGGCCACGAAGGCGCTGGCCATCGGCGGATTCGAGCGCGCCATGTCGGCCACGCCCAGCACCACGCTCTTGGCATCGTGCTCGGCGATCTCGGTGATCGTGTCGGCCCACTGGCAGGCCAGCTCGCGATGGCTGCCGTCGGCGATGACGCGCGCCGCGACGCGGCGCAGGTTCTCGATCAGCGCCAGCCGCAGCATGATCGGGATCGCCCACAGCTCACCCAGCGTCAGCGGCTGGATGCCCTGGTAGGCGCTGATGAAGCGCCCGAGGCTGTCGTCATCCACCCGGCCGTCGCCGTGCGAGATGATCTCCAGCGCCAGCTCGTACACCCGCGGCCAGCCCTCGGCACCGCCGTCTGCAAGGCGCGGCAGCTCTCGGTTGTAGCCCTTGGGCAGGTGCCGCTGGGCAGTGCGGATCTGCTCCTCGACCAGGTAGTAGTTGTCCAGCAGCCATTCGCCGGCAGGCGACACGCGGCGATTGGTCTGCGACACGGCGGTAAGAGCCTCGCAGGCCTCGGCCAGCACGCGGGCGTTGTCGTCGAGCCGGCGCAGCAGGCGGTCGGAAGTGGAGCGCGGACTGAGCCGGTGCCGCCGCGCCAGCAGCACCCCGTGCAGCTCCATCTGTTCGGCGCTGAACAGCTCGCCGCGCAGCGTCGGCTCGTCGCCTTCGGCACCGGCCGGGGCGCCGTCCGCGGTGGAGCGCACCGGGGGGTGAAAGGCCGATCTGTGCTCGATCTTCAAGGCGCTCGACTCCTGCGGAAGAAGCCGTCGTGCGCCCGCGCGGCAGGGAGCGGGCACTGGCAGCCAAGGCACGAAGAGGCGACCGGCCCGGCCCGCCGCCCGCTCCGTGCGGCATGGATACGCCTGTGCACGTGAAATCCTGGTTCGGCCGGGCTCGGTCTCGAACGGGCCGATGTAACCACCGCCGACTCCACGGCGAATGGCGGGCACGAATGCAGCCACTGTCCGCAAGGGGGACCGATGAGCAGTTACACGCGGCGCTACACTGCCGCCACCGCCGATCCGGCCGTCCCACCCGGGGGGAAAGCATGAGCGCACCTGTGGAAACCGTCGCCGATACCCCGCCGGTGGCGCCCGTCGCCGTACCGGCCGGGCGCGCGCGCAGCCGGCTGGTCTACCGGCACAGCTGGCCGATCCGCGTCATGCACTGGGTCAACGTGGTCGCCCTGTCGATCATGTTCATGAGCGGCCTGCAGATCTTCAACGCACACCCGAGCCTGTCGCTGGGCAATCGCTCCGACCCCGGCAAGGAGATCCTGGCGATGGGCGCGCGCACCGATGCCAACGGGCAGTTGGTCGGCATCACCCGCGTCGGCCAGCACGAGTTCGTCACCACTGGGTTGTTCGGCGTTTCCAACGGTCTGGACGGCAAGCCGCAGGTGCGCGGCTTTCCCTCCTGGCTCACCGTGCCCGGCTCGCGCTGGCTGGCGATGGGCCGGCAATGGCACTTCTTCTTCGCCTGGATCTTCGTGCTCAACGGCCTGTGCTACGTCGGCTACTCGATCGCCCGCAAGCATCTGCAGCGCGACCTGATTCCCACCAAGTCCGACTGGCGCGGCATCGGCCGCTCCATCGTCGACCACCTCAAGTTCAAACACCCGCACGGTGAGGAAGCGCTGCGCTACAACATCCTGCAGCGACTGGCCTACCTCACGGTGATCTTCGTGTTCGGCATCGGCGTGGTGCTGATGGGGCTGGCGATGTCGCCACGCCTGGATGCGGTGCTGTCACCGCTCGTGGAGGCCGTCGGCGGCCGGCAGACCGCGCGCACCATCCACTTCATCATCGCCTGGGGTTTCGTGGCGTTCGTGCTGATCCATGTGTTCGAGGTGCTGATCAGCGGCGCGTTCAATCAGCTGCGCGGCATGATCACCGGCTGGTACCGCATCGACGAAGACCCGACCAGGCCAGCCACCGAGACCACCGCGGAGAGCCGCCATGACTGACCGCCGCTCGTTTATCCGCATGGCGATCATGGGTACCGCCGGCGTGATCGTCGCCGGCTGCGACCGCATCTCGCAGAGCGACTGGGGCCCGAAGGTGCTGAACAAAGCGCAGGGGCTCAATCGCCGCGTGCAGGCGCTGCTCGCCCCATCCAGCGCGATGGCAAAGGAATACACCGAGGCCGACCTCTCGCCGGTGTTCCGCTCCAACGGCACCGCCATGCCCACCACCGAGGCGTACCAATCGCTGCTGGCCAACGGCTTCCGCGACTACCGCCTGCAGGTCGGCGGCCTGGTCGATCGTCCGCTGTCGTTCGCCATCGACGACCTCAAGCAGATCGAGCAGGTGGCGCAGATCACCCGCCACGACTGCGTGGAAGGCTGGAGCGCGATCGGCAAGTGGCACGGCGTGCGGTTGTCGCACGTGCTCGACAAGGTGGGCGTGAAACCGAACGCGCGCTACGTGGTGTTCCACTGCTACGACGAGATGGACCCCGGCGAGCCGTACTACGAGAGCGTGGACATTCCCGAAGCGCGCCACCCGCAGACCCTGCTGGCCTGGGGCCTCAACAACCAGCCGCTGCCGATCAAGAACGGCGCGCCGCTGCGCCTGCGCGTGAGCCGTCAGCTCGGCTACAAGCAGGCCAAGTACATCGCCCGCATCGAGCTGGTCGACTCGTTCGCCCACATCGCCGGCGGCAAGGGCGGCTACTGGGAAGACTACGGCTACGAGTGGTACGCGGGAATCTGAGCGAGCTCGCGCCCGCAGCGCGACTGGAGCCAAGCAAGACAAGCTCGCTCCTGTAGGAGCGACTTCAGTCGCGATGCTCTTTGTCGCTCCCCTCTTCGCGGCTGAAGCCCCTCCCGCAATCCACCGAAAGCCCACCTACCCTGTAGGAGCGACTTCATTCGCGATGCTCTTGACTGTAGCCCGAACCGGGAAACCAATTACAACGCCAGCGTCATGAAGCAACTGTACGGATCGTCGACGTAACCGTTGAACGGCCCGCAGGGGACAAAGCCCGCCGCCGCATACAACCGATGCGCCGGCTCGAACGCGGCGGCCGTGCCGGTTTCCAGGCTCAGGCGGCGATAGCCGTACCGGCGTGCCTCGGCCACGATGTGCTGCAGCATCACGCGCGCCGCGCCCTTGCGCAGATGCGCGGCCGCCGTGCGCATCGACTTCACTTCGCCATGCTCCCCATCGAGCTCCTTCAGCGCGCCGCAGGCCAGCAGTGCCTCGCCGTCCCACAGCGTCCAGAAGCTCATGCCCGGTGCGCGCAACCCGTCCAGGTCGAGGGCATGGATACTTTCCGGCGGCGAGTGCAGCGCCACGCCGGCCAGGTGCTCGCGCAGCAGCGCCTGCACCGCTTCATCGCTCAGCTCACCCGGACGGACCACGAACGCCACGGCCACTCACCCGATACGCGCGTACATCAGCGCATGCGCGGGCAACTGCAGCATGCCGTCGGCGAGCGAACCGGCGGCAAGCCCGTGGCCATCGAGCGCCGTCAGCGTACCGAGCGAGCCCACGTCCAGTGACGCCGGCTGCGCACCGAGGTTGAACGCAGCGAACACCGTCTCGCCGTCCAGGGTGCGGGTAAACGCCAGCACCGGTTCGGGCGCATCGACAAAGCGGATGTCGCCCCAGCACAGCGCTGGCTGCGTGCGGCGCCAGTGCATGAAACTGCGGAAACCCTTGAGCGCCGAATGCGGCGCGCCTTCCTGGTGCTGCACCGAGCGCGCCGCGTGGTCGGCAGGCACCGGCAGCCAGGGTGCGACGCTGCTGAAGCCAGCATGCAGGCGATCGTCCCACGGCATCGGCGTGCGGCAACCGTCGCGCCCCTTGAAGTTGGGCCAGAACGCGATGCCGTAGGGGTCGCGCAACGCCTCGTAGGGAACGTCCGCCTCGGTCAACGCCAGCTCTTCGCCCTGATACACGCACACCGAACCGCGCAGCGAACAGACCATCGCGGTGAGCAGGTTGGCCAGCTGCGGCGAGGCGTCCCCGTTACCCCAACGCGACAGCACACGCTCCACGTCGTGGTTGGAGATGGCCCAGCACGGCCAGCCTTCGGTCATCTGCGCTTCCAGGCGCTGCACCGTGCCGCGGATGTACGCGGCGCTGAAATCGTCGGTGAGCAACTCGAAGCTGTAACCCAGGTGCAGCCGCCTGCCGCTGGTGTATTCGGCCATCGTCGCCAGCGAGTCTTCCGAGGAGATCTCGCCGAGTGCGGCGGCGTCGCCGTACTTATCCAGCAACGCGCGCAGCTCCTCCAGGAACTCCAGGTTCTCCGGCTGCGTGTTGTTGTACCAGTGGCGCTGGAACGCGTACGGGTTGTCCGGGCTGAAGCCGCGCCCCACGCGCTCGTGCGGCGGCTTGGGCGGGTTGTTACGCAGCAGCTTGTCGTGGAAGCAGAAGTTGATTGCATCCAGCCGCAGGCCGTCGACGCCGCGATCGAGCCAGAACTTCACGCTGTCCAGGATCGCCGCGCGCACGGCCGGATTGTGGAAGTTCAGATCCGGCTGCGAGGTCAGGAAGTTGTGCAGGTAGTACTGGCCACGGCGCGGCTCCCACTGCCAGGCGCAACCGCCGAACAGCGACAACCAGTTATTCGGCGGCGTACCGTCTTCGCGCGCGTCGGCCCACACATACCAGTCGGCCTTGGGGTTGTCGCGGCTGGCCCGGCTCTCCTGGAACCACGCGTGCTCGCTCGAGGTGTGGCTGAGCACCTGGTCGATCATCACCTTCAGGCCGAGCGAGTGGGCCTTGGCCAGCAGCCGGTCGAAGTCGGCGAGCGTACCGAACAGCGGATCGACGTCGCGGTAGTCGGCGATGTCGTAGCCGAAGTCGGCCATCGGCGACTTGAAGAACGGCGCGATCCAGATCGCCTCCACGCCGAGCCCCGCCACGTAGTCGAGCCGTTCGACGATGCCCGGCAGGTCGCCCACGCCATCGCCGTTGGTATCCAGGAAACTACGCGGATAGATCTGGTAGATGACGGCTCCGCGCCACCACGGTTGCTTGTGCATGCATTGATCCCGACGTCCGCGCCGGTGCCCCCCGTTGGGCCGCGCGTGCTACCCGAGGCAGCGATGGCGGGCAGCTTAATTGCCCTCCCCCTGCCGCCGACCATTCTGCATACGTATTCATGGCAATTGGACTGCCCCCGCAGCCCTTATGGCGCATGGTGCGGCGCCACATCGGACGTCGCGCTGCGCTCGAGCCGACGCGTGAAACGCGGTTCATCGCGCATGAGCGACTTGGGCATTCGCTCCGCGGCGCGAGGCGATGGATACCCCGCAAAGCAGGTCCGCCTGCTGCCCACCGGGCGACGCCATGGGGCGTGGCGCGCGCTACCGAAACCACTCGTGGCGAGAGCGACAGGACCGCGCCAGGCTTCGGTTTCGCGCCTCGATCGGCGAACAGCGATCAATCTCATCGTGCGCGCTCCGGCGGCACGCTTGTCCACCACCCGGCGCACTCATGTGGATTCGTATCGAGAAAATGATATAGACGTCTAAACGCCATGGCGTCCATACCACTTTCATGCCGCACGCGACGCGCGAGGAAGCACGAGAGTTCACCGCGCCTCAGCGCTGACGGCCACGACGAAGCGCGCACCACCCCCAATGTCCCGCGCGGGGTGCATGGCGCGACCATCGACAAATATTGCCGCGTCGCACCATCCCGCAATGGCGTTACGGGATAACGATGGAAACGTTTTCCTTGCGAACTGACTATTGCGTTGCGGCAAGAAAAAATATCAGTTTCAACAAAGTGATAGGCGCATGACGGATTGTTATGAATACGTATGCAGGTTTGCGCTGCATCGCCTGACCCGGGACTAACATCCCGCCCCGACGGCACAACCATAACGTCGTTCGCAACGGGCAGGCCTGGGTCGACTCCAACGGCACTCCCGGCGAAATCAAATCGATTTTCCAAGGGGAGGCGTACATGTTGAATCTCAAGCGCAATCTGCTCAGCGCGGCGCTGGCATCGGCCATGTTCATGGTGGCAACGCACGCTCAGGCGGATGCCGCATCGGCACCGGGCCCGCAGTCCAGCGACAGCGCGCAGAACACCGACCAGTCAGCCACGCAGGGCCAGGACGGCAAGAAGACCGACACCAAGCGTGGCGCCACCAAGCTGCAGGCCGTCGAGGTCAGCGGCTTCGTGAGCAGCCTGGAGAACTCCACCGCGGTCAAGCGCAACGCCGACTCGATCGTCGAGGCCGTCTCGGCCGAACAGATCGGCAAGCTGCCGGGCGTGTCCATCGCCGACACCCTGGGCCGTCTGCCTGGCCTGGCCGTGCAGGAAGTGAGCGGTCGCCCGCAGGTGCTGACCATCCACGGCCTGGGTCCGGACTTCTCCACCGCGCTGGTCAACGGCGGCCAGCAGGTGTCGACTTCCAACAACCGCGACGTGCAGTTCGATCAGTACCCCTCGAGCTGGTTCAACACCGTGGTGGTGCATCTCAGCCCGCAGGCCAACCTGATCGGCCAGGGCCTGGCCGGCACGGTCGACATGCAGACGATCCGCCCGCTGGAGAAGGACAAGGCCGAAGCCGCGGTCAACGCGCGCTACATCTGGAACGACCAGTCGCAGCTGTCCAAGGGCCCGGGCGTCAGTGACAAGGGTTACAACCTCAACGGCGTGTGGGTGAACCAGTTCGCCGACCACACGGTGGGCGTCACCCTCGGCGTGGACTTCGAGAAGAACCCCGCGCAGATCGAGCATCAGGCTCCCTGGGGCTACCCGACCGACAATGCGGTGGCCAACGGCAATGCCGTGGTGGGTGGCGCGAAGAACTACGGCATCTCCGACACGATGAAGCGCAACGGTCTGCTTGCCACGGTGCAGTGGCAGCCGAACGAGCACTACACCGGCACGATCGACATGACGTACACCAACTTCAAGGAAGTGCAGCAGGCCAAGGGCATGGAGCTGCCGCTCGCCTGGGGTTCGGCCACCCTGCAGCCCGGCTACACCACCAGCAACGGTCTGATCACCAGCGGCACCTACACCACGCTCTCGCCGGTCATCCGCAACGATTACAACAGCACCAGCGCGCGCGTCTACAACTTCAACTGGGACAACAAGTTCCACATCAACGAAGACTGGTCTGCCGACCTGGTGGGCAACTACTCGCGCGCCACGCGTGACGACATCAACCTGGAAAGCTATTCGGGCCTGGGCTTCAACAAGAGCGGCCCGACCGACACCATCGGCTTTGTCGAGCGCAACGACGGCCTGCTGTACGTCACCCCGTCGCTGGATTACACCAACGGCGTGGTGTTGACCGACCCGCAGGGCTGGGGCGGCGGCAACGACCTAGTGCAGGCGGGCTTCATCAACGCGCCGCACACCGTCGACTACCTGGCCAACCTCAAGCTGAGCGTGCAGCGTGACTTCGCCAGCGGCCCGTTCTCCAGCCTGGAGTTCGGCGTGGCGCACAGCACACGCAACAAGACCTACCACATCGACCAGACCTTCCTGACCCTGGGCGGCGGGACCATCAGCGGCGGCAATGCCGTCACGAGCGCACCCTACAGCGGCACCACCTGCAGTCCGCTGGCGTGGATGGGCATCAGCCAACAGCTTTGCTATGACCCGCTGGCTGAGATCAGCAACGGCACCCTGGTTGGCGTGCCGACCTTCGGCTCCTCGCTCAACACCCCGCCGGACTGGAAGGTGCGCGAGAAGGTGCTGACGCCGTACTTCCAGTTCAACCTCGACACGAACCTGGGCAACACGGTCACCCTGCGCGGCAACTTCGGCATGCAGATGCAGCACACGTCGCAGCGCGGAGTAGGCGAGCGCGTCGCTCCGGGCAGCGCCATCACCGGCAATGCGATTTCGCTGATCCCGGTCGAGGGCAGCACCAGCTACAACAAGTACCTGCCGAGCGCCAACCTGATCTTCGGCTTCAGCAGTAACGATGACGTGCGCGTCAGCGCGGCCCGTACCCTGGCTCGTGCCCGCATGGACCAGATGAACCCGGGTCTCACGGTTCACGCAGACATCAGCCACCTGTCCTCCACCGATCCAAACCAGGCCTACTTCAAGGCCGACGGCGGCAACGCGAAGCTGAAGCCGACCATGGCCGACAACTACAACGTCAGCTATGAGCACTACTTCTCGGGTGACTCGTCCGGCTTCGCGTGCAACTCGTCCGACAACAAGAACTCGGACCTGTGCCGTACCGGCGGCGGCGGTTACTTCGCGGTGTCGGGCTACTTCATCGCCCTGCACGACTACATCAACCCGAACGCGGCATTCCTTTACGACTTCAGCTCGTTCCTGCCGTTCGGCCTGACTCCGGCCCAGGAGGCCCAGCTGGGCACGACGATGGGCACCATCTCCGGCCCCACCAACGACGGCCGCGGCTACGTGAAGGGCGCCCAGGTCACGCTGAACCTGCCGGGCGGTCTGATCACCCCGGCGCTGAACGGCTTCGGCGCGATCTTCACCGGCAATCGCACCAAGAGCTCGCTGGTGTACGGCGGCAACCCGGATCCGATCACGGTACCGGGCCTGTCCAAGTGGGTCGCCAACGGCACGGTGTACTACCAGCACGCCGGATTCGAGGCACGCATCAGCGACAACTACCGCTCCAGCTTCCTGGGCGAGGTGTCGGGCATCAGTGCTTCGCGCATCCTGCAGACGGTCGCCGGCGGCAGCACCTATGACGCCCAGGTCAGCTACACCTTCGACCATGGTCCGCTGGACGGCCTGACGCTCATCGCCCAGGGCTCGAACCTGTCGAACAAGATCTTCACCACGTTCCAGAACAACGACCCGCGCCAGGTGCTCACCTGGGAGCGTTACGGTCGCCGCTACGAGGTAGGCGTCTCCTACAAGTTCCAGTAAGCCGCAAGGCTTCCTCCCCACCAGCCCCGTTGAGTTCATCCAACGGGGCTTTTTTTTGACAAGCCGCCGGCCAGCCGCTAACCAGCGTTTTACCGGCGAGCAGGAGGCAGTGCATGCAGGCCCATCCCATCCAGCGCTTGGTCATCGTCGGCGGCGGCACCGCCGGCTGGATGACCGCCGCACTTCTCGCCAAAGCGCTCGGCCCGAGCGTTTCGATCCGCCTGATCGAGTCCGACGAGATCGGCATCGTCGGTGTGGGCGAGGCCACCATTCCGCAGATTCGCCACATCAACCAGTTCCTCGGACTCGACGAGGACGCCATGCTTCGCGCCGTGCGCGGCACGCTCAAGCTCGGCATCGAGTTCAACCACTGGCGGCGGATCGGCGACTCCTATCTGCACGCCTTCGGCGACATCGGCCTGCCGCTGGGCCTGGTGCCGTTCCAGCATTACTGGCTGCGCGATCGCCAGCAGCGCGGCAGCGGCGCGCCGGACCTGTGGAGCTATTCGATCAACGCGCAGGCCTGCCGGCAGCTGCGCTTCGGCCGCATGGAACGGGTCGGCAGCAGCCCGCTCACCGGGGTGCGCTACGCCTATCACCTCGACGCCGGCCTGTACGGCCAGTACCTGCGCGCCACGTGCGCCCCGGGTTGGGTGCAGCGCACCGAAGGAAAGATCGTCGACGTGCGCCTGCGTGCGGACGACGGCTTCATCGACTCGCTGCAGCTGGAGAGCGGCGAGATCGTCGAGGGCGATTTCTTCGTCGACTGCTCGGGCTTTCGCGGCCTGCTGATCGAAGGCGCGCTCAAGAGCGGCTATGAAAACTGGCAGCAGTGGCTGCCGTGCGATCGCGCCGTGGCGGTGGCCAGCGAACGCGTGGCGCCGATGCGCCCGTACACCCAGGCCAGCGCCCGCACCGCCGGCTGGCAGTGGCGCATCCCGCTGCAGCACCGTAACGGCAATGGCCACGTGTACTGCAGCGAGTACATCAGCGATGACGAAGCAACCGCCACCTTGCTCGAGCACCTGGACGGCAAGCCGCTGGCCGATCCGCGCATGCTGCGTTTCACCACCGGCATGCGGCGCAAGAGCTGGAACCGCAACTGCGTGGCACTGGGCCTGGCCAGCGGCTTCATGGAGCCGCTGGAGTCGACCAGCATCCACATGATCCAGTCCGGCATCAGCCGGCTGATCTCGCTGTTCCCCGATCGCCACTGCGACAGCGCACTGAGCGACGAGTACAACCGCCTGACCCGACTCGAATACGAGAGCGTGCGCGACTTCCTGGTGCTGCACTACCGCGCCACCGAGCGCGAGGACACGCCGTTCTGGCGCCACTGCCGCGCCATCGGCATGCCCGAGCACCTGGCGCGCCGGGTGGAGCTGTTTCGCCAGAGCGGGCAGATCTTCCGCCACGGCGAGGAGCTGTTCACCGAGGTCGGCTGGCTGCAGGTGCTGATCGGCCAGGGCATCGAGCCGCAGCGCTACCACCCGGTGGCCGATGCGCTGCCCGCCGGCGAGCTGGACGGCTTCCTAGGCAACATACGTACGCTGATCCAGCGCGCCGTGCAGACCTTTCCGGGCCACGAGGCCTTCGTCGCCGCGCACTGCCGCGCCGAGGGTTGAGTGCGGCGGACTACTCGCCGCTGCGCAACGCCTGGGCCAGCCGCGGGCCGACCATCGGCACCGTGAGCATGGTGCTGACCACCGCCATCAGCAGTAGCGCGGTAAACGTGTCGCTGGTGATCAGCTGCCGGTCGAGCAGGATGTTGACGAAGATGATCATGATCAGCGCCTTGGTCTGCAGCAGCCAGCCGACCACCCACGCCTGCCCTCGCGGCCAACGCAGCAGGCGCGCGGCCAACTGCACGCCGGCAAGTTTGCCAGCCACCGCCGCCACCAGCAGCACGCCGGCGGCGATGAACACCGCGCCCCCGCCGACGCTGAAGTGCGTGCGCAAGCCGGTGGACAGGAAGAACACCGGCATCACCACCAGCAGCACGTGGTGGCGCAGCAGGTCGAGTTGCTTTTGCTCGAACCAATCGCGGTCGATCACCGCGCCGGAAAGGAACGCGCCCACCATGAAGTGCAGACCGGCCCGATCGGCGGCAAAGCCGCAGGCGGCCAGCCAGATCAGGCCCAGGTACCAGCGGTCGGATTCTGGAATGCGGCGCATCAGCCGGCGGAACAGCCACGCCGCCGGCGCGAACAGCAGCAGGAACGCGAACTGCAGGCCGACGCGGTGCCAATCCACCAGGATCACCGCCAGCACGCCCCAGATCGCCACGTCGTCGAGGCTGGCGTAGCGCAGCACGCGTTGGCCCAGCGGCTCGCGCAGGATCGCCAGCTTTTCCATCAGCAGCAGCAGGATGGGAAGCGCGGTCACCGCACAGGCCATACCCACGCCCAGCACGAATTGCCACGGCGCCGCGGCCGACCCAATCCATCCCTCCCGCCAGGCGAGCAGCCCGATGGCTGCCAGGCATCCGGTAAGCAGCGGCGCCCCGAGGGCCAGGCCGGCGGTGATGCCGCACTCGCGCCGCTTGAGCCATACCTCCTTGAGATCCAGCTCGATACCGGCGATCCACACGAACACCATCACCGCCCACCACGCGATGCCGTTCAAGGCCTGGATCACCGGCGCACTGAACACTTCGGCGTAGTAGCCGGGATACGCCGCGCCGAGCACGCCGGGACCGAGCACGATGCCGCACAGGATCTGCACCACGACCAGCGGCGCGTAGTAGTCGGTGCGACCCAGTCGCCACAACAGGTAAGGCACCGAGAAGATCAGGAACATTGCGATCAGAAAGACGTCGGTCTGGTTCATTGCGCGCGCTTGGGGAGAAAACGGTGAAGCATCTTCGCCGAAACATCGCCGGCGCGGCGAGGCGATTTTTATTCCGCACCGCACAACGAAAAACCGCACAGTGCTGCGGATGAATACGTATGCAGGAGCGGCGCGGCAAGGCGCACGCCACCTACCATCGACAGCGATTGCTGGCGCCGGTTTTGGACGTCCGATCGCTCTGTTCTCCGGTGCGAAGGCGTGCCGGCATCGAGATCATTCCCGCCGCTGCAGGAGCTGCCCTTGCCCCGCCACTTACTACTTGCCGCCCTCGCCGCTGCCACCGCGCTTGCCAGCGCCTGCAGTGTGGTGCCACCCCACGCGACGCACGCAGCCGCCAGCAGCGCGGCGACCCCGGCACCCACCCGGGATGCAGCGAGCAGCGGCGTCTACTACGAAATCTTCGTGCGCAGCTGGTACGACACCAATGGCGACGGCATCGGCGATCTCAACGGCGTCACCGCCAAGCTCGATTACCTCCAGTCGCTGGGTGTCAGTGGCATCTGGCTGATGCCGATCAACCCCTCGCCCAGCTACCACGGCTATGACGTTACCGACTACGAGGCGATCAACCCGCAGTACGGCACCATGGCCGACTTCGAGCGCCTGTTGCGCGAGGCGCACCAGCGCGGCATCAAGGTGATCATCGACCTGGTGATCAACCACACCAGCAACCAGCACCCCTGGTTCCTCGCCGCGCAAAACCCGCGCGACCCGCACCACGACTGGTATCAATGGGCCACGCCCGGCACCGATTTGGCCCAGCACAGCGCCGCGGGCGACCGCGCCTGGCAGCCGTTGCCGGACGGCCGGCACTACCTGGGCATCTTTTCCCCGGGCATGCCCGATCTCAACTACGACAACCCGGCCGTGCGCCAGGCAATGGTCGACGTGGGCCAGTACTGGTCGCGCAAAGGAGTGGACGGTTTTCGGCTGGATGCGGCACGCCACATCTATCTCGACTTCAAGTCGCAGGAAGGCGACCGCACCGTGCTGGACAGGAACCTCGCCTGGTGGAAGCAGTTCATGCGCGGCGCGCGGCAGGTGAACCCCGCCACCTACGTGGTGGGCGAAGTCACCGAAAGCACGCCCGAAGCATTGGCGCCGTGGTTCGGCACGCTCAGCGCGGTGTTCGATTTTCCGCTGGCGACGCGGTTGATCGACGCTGCACGCAGCGGCGAGGCCGGCGATCTGGCGACGTTCCTGCAGCAGGCGCAAGGTGCGTTCGACGCCGCAGCAGGCAAGGCCGGCGTGGATGCGCCTTTTCTCTCCAACCATGACCAGAACCGCGTGATGAGTCAGCTCGACGGCCAGGCCGGGCCGATGCGCGTGGCCGCCGCGATGCTGCTCACCCTGCCCGGCCATCCGTACGTGTACTACGGCGAGGAACTGGGCATGCGCGGCGTCAAGCCGGACCCGGACCTGCGCGAGCCGATGCGCTGGGAACGCTCCACCCGCGCCAGCGGCGAGGCGAGCTGGAAGGCATCCACCGCGCACGACGGCGCCGAGGTCTCGGTGCAGGCCGAGCTGGCCGACCCATCCTCGCTGCTCAACCACTACCGCAGCCTGATCGATTGGCGCCGCGAGATCAGCGCGCTGCGCGACGGCACGCTGCACGCGTGGCCGACCGGCAACGGCCACGTCGCCGCCTGGCGGCTGGATGACGCGGACAGCCACGTACTGGTGCTGCACAACCTGTCCGCCCAGCCGCAACGCGTGGCGATCGGCGCCAGCGCCGCCACCTTTTCCACCGTGGCACGCCAGACCGCCGCCGGCGCTACGCTCGCCGACGGCCAACTCACGCTGCCGCCCTACGCTTCGGTGATCCTGCGCTGAGCGCAGGCTCCGGCCCCCTGGTTTATCGAAAGGTTTTTTGCATGCCCCAGCTCACACCCCGTCACCTCGCACTCGCACTCGCCCTCGGCCTCAGCCTCGGCATGGCGGCCACCCCCGCGCTGGCCGCCACCACGCCGGCCGCGATCACCGCGCAGGTCGACCACGGCAGCCTCACGCTTGCCCGCGGCAAAGACCGCATCGCGATCGGTTTCATTACGCCCACCGCCGTGCGCATCCATGTGCTGCCGGACGGCGAGAGCAGCCCCGCTTCCATCGTGATCGACCCGAAGGCGCTGCATGCCGCGCCGGCCAACGTGAAAACTCGCAGGGCGGGCACGGTGACCACGCTGTCCACCGGTGCGGCCACGCTGCGTTGGGACGCGCGCGACGGCAGCCTGCAGTTTTCCGACGCCGCCGGGCACGTGCTGCTGACCCAGCGCGATGTCGTCAAGCTCACCGGCGGCAAGCTGACGCTGGATCACGCCCCTGGCGATGCGCTGTACGGCATCGGCGGCTACAACGCTACCGAGGACGCCAGCGCCGGACTGCTGCGCACTGGCACGCAGAAGATCACTGCCGGCGAACAGGGCCACGCCGGCGCGCCGCTGGTGTGGAGTACCGCCGGCTACGGCGTGCTGGTGGATACGGTCGGCGGCACGTTCGACCTCGCCAACGGCCGCATCGCCACCGACGACACCTCGCGCAAGGATCTGGACGTCTACCTGATCGCCGGCGCGCCGAAACAGATCTTCGCCGACGTGGCGGCAATCAGCGGCCGCACGCCGCTGTTCCCGAAATGGGCGATGGGCTTCACCAACAGCCAGTGGGGGATCGATGAGAAGGAGCTGCTGCAGATCGTCGACACCTACCGCGCCAAGCACATCCCGATCGACAACTTCACACTCGACTTCGACTGGAAGGACTGGGGCAACGACTGGGGCGAGTTCACCTGGAACACCACCAAGTTCCCCGACGGCCCCAGCGGCAAGCTCAAGCAGATGCTGGACGAGCGCGGCATCAAGCTCACCGGCATCATGAAGCCGCGCGTGCACGTCAACACCGTGGAAGGCCGCGAGGCCGCGGAGAAGGGCTACTTCCTCAAGGGCAATCAGCCGGCCAAGGACTACTTCTCCGGCAAGCTGGTGCGCGAAATCGACTTCGCCAACCCGCAGGCGCGCACGTGGTTCTTCGATCACATGAAGACCGCCTTCCACTCCGGCATCGTCGGCTGGTGGAACGACGAAGCGGACAACGTCGGCATCGACACCCAGCACCTGGACATGCAGCGCGCGATCTACGACGGCCAGCGCGCCATGACCGATCAGCGCGTGTGGTCGATCAGCCGCAACTTCTACCTGGGCGCGCAGCGCTACGCCTATGGCATGTGGTCGGGCGATATCCATACCGGCTTCGCCAGCATGGCCGGCCAGCGTGCGCGCATGCTGAGCGCGATCGATGTCGGCGCGATGCAGTGGGGCATGGATACCGGCGGGTTCACGAACGGCACGCCGAGCCCGGAAAACTACGCGCGCTGGGTGCAGTTCGGTGCCTTCGTGCCGGTGTTCCGCGTGCATGGCGATTCCAGCCAGAAGCGCCAGCCATGGGTGTACGGCCCCACCGCGGAGAAGGCCGCCGCCGATGCGATCCGCCTGCGCTACCGGCTGATTCCCTACATCTACAGCTATGAGGACCAGCGCCGCCACAGCGGCGTCGGGCTGGTGCGCCCGCTCACGTTCGACTGGCCGAACGATCCGAAAGTGCGCAACGACGTGGCCAGTTGGATGTTCGGCGACAGCCTGCTGGTGTCGCCGGTGGTCGAACAGGGCCAGACGTCCAAGACCATCTACCTGCCCGCCGGCCAGTGGACCGACTGGTTCAGCGGCAAGCGCTATGCCGGCGGCCAGGACGTGACGCTGGCGATCGATGCGAAGACCTGGAGCGACATCCCGCTGTTCGTGCGCGACGGCGCCATCATTCCCGCCCAGCCGGTGATGGACTACGTGGGCCAGCATCCGGTGACACAGGTGGACGTGGATATGTTCCCCGCTGCCCGGCGCACCTCGTTCGACTACTACGACGATGACGGCACCACCTACGACTACGAGCACGGCGCGTATTTCCGCCAGCCGCTCGGCCTGCAGCGCACCGCCAACGGCGTGACGGTGCAGACCGGCGCTGTCGAGGGCCGCTTCACGCCCGCGCTCAAGTTCTATCTGTTCAAGATGCACGGCGGTGCGGCCAGCACCGTCACCGCCGATGGCCAGGCGCTGGCGCGGGCCAGCAATCTCGCTGCCCTGACCCAGGGCAGCGGCGAAGGCTGGGCCACCGGCACCGATCGATTCGGCGCGGTCACCTATGTCCGGGTGAACGCGGCGCAGGCGCGAACCCTCGCGCTGGTTTGGGGGCACGCGCCCATGTAAGCGCACGCGCGCCCCTTCGGAGGGAGCTGTCGATACACCACACGTGCGGTCAGGGGGCCGCGCGTCGGCCTCGTCTGCTCCCGATTTGCCCGCGCCATTCCGGCACGGGCCATCACTGGAGGAGAAAGTCGATGTTCGCAAGCAAGGATTCTTCCCGGGAGGGATGGCAGCACCGCACGACCGCACGCCGCGCACTCTGGCTCGCTTTGGCCGCCACGCTGGCGGCAGGCACACTTCCCGTCACGGCGCGCGCCGCCAGCAACGACAACAACGTGGAATGGAATGGCCTGTTCCACGACCAGGGTCCGATGTTCGACAACCATGTCGAGCCCACGTCCGCGCAGGCGGTGACGCTGACCTTCCGCACCTTCAAGGGCGATATCACCAGCGCCACCATCAAGTACTACGACAGCGGCGACAGCGCCTTCCATACCGTGGCGATGAGCTGGTCGTCCAACGACCCCACCGGCACCTTCGACTACTGGACCGGAACGATCCCGGCCAGCGCATCGGAGAAGTACTACCGCTTCAAGATCACCGATGGCACGGCCACCGCCTGGTACAACGCCGCCGGCATCAGCTCGTCCGAACCCAGCTCCGGCGACTTCTTCATCATCCCGAACTTCACCACGCCGGCGTGGATGAAGAACGGCGTGATGTACCAGATATTCCCGGACCGCTTCTACAACGGCTCCACCGCCAACGACGTCAGCAACGGCCAGTACACGTATTCCGGCTGCGCCACCGAGCAGCACGCGTGGGGTTCGAGCGTGTTCGCCAACGTCAGCGGCTGCAACACCGCGGTGTTCTTCGGCGGCGACCTCGCCGGCATCGACCAGAAGCTCGGCTACATCAAGAACACCGTCGGCGCGAACATCCTCTACCTCAACCCGATCTTCCTCTCGCCGAGCAACCACAAGTACGACACCGAGGACTACATGACGGTGGACCCCGCGTTCGGCAGCAACAGCACGCTGCAGACGCTGAGCGCGGACATCCACAGCACTAGCAACGGACCGAAGGGCTACCTGGTGCTCGACGGCGTGTTCAACCACACCGGCGACACGCACAAGTGGTTCGACCGCTACAACTGGTGGACTTCCATCACCGGCGCCTACGAGTCGCAGTCCAGCCCCACCTACGGCTACTACACCTTCCAGAGCTGGCCCAACACCTACTCCGGATTCTTCGGTTATTCCAGCATGCCCAAGCTGGACTATGGCGCCAGCGGTTCAGCAGTACGCAACGCCATCTATGGCTCAGCCAGTTCCGTGGTGCAGACCTATCTCAAGTCGCCTTATTCGATCGATGGCTGGCGACTCGACGCCGCGCAGTACATCGATGCCGGCGGCAACGGCGGCAGCGACACGACCAACCACCAGATCATGGCCGAGCTGCGCAGCGCAGTGAAATCGGTCAACTCCAACGCAGACATCCTTGGCGAGTTCTGGGGCAACGCCGGGCCGTGGACCACCAACGGCGCCGAGTGGGACGGCGCGATGAACTACGACGGCTTCACCCAGCCGGTGTCTGAATGGATCACCGGCCAGGACTACGGCGGCGGCAGCGCATCGATCCCGGCCTCGCAGTTCGACAGCTGGCTGCACGGGACGCGGGCCAACTACCCGACCAACGTGCAGCAGGTGATGTCGAACTTCCTCTCCAGCCACGACATCACCCGCTTCGGCAACCGCGCCGGCGGCGACATCTGGAAGACCTACCTCGCGCTGATCTTCCAGATGACCTACGTGGGCACGCCGACGATCTACTACGGCGACGAATACGGCATGCAGGGCGGCGCCGATCCGGACAATCGCCGCACCTTCGACTGGACCGTGGGCACCAGCACCAACAGCGCCGTGGCACTCACCGGCAAGCTCACCGCCATCCGCAACGCCTACCCGGCGCTGCGCACCGGCTCGTTCATGAGCCTGCTCACCGACGACACCAACAAGCTCTACGCCTACGGCCGTTTCGACGCCACCAACCGCATCGCGGTGGCGCTCAACAACGACAGCACCAGCCACACGGTGACCGTACCGGTGTGGCAGCTGAGCATGACCAACGGCAGCACCGTCACCGACCTGCTCTCGGGCACGCACTACACGGTGCAGAGCGGCGTGGTGAGCGTGAACGTCAACGGGCACTACGGAGCGATCCTGGCGCAGTGATGCAAGACACCCGGCGGGGCATCTGCCCCGCCGGACCCGCAGCTATGCGAGTGGCAATATTGCTGATCAGCTTTTCATCACCCGCCATCTCGGGCACGCGGGAGCTACACGGCACGCTGGGCTGCGCTGCAAGGATCAATAGAGCATGTCGAAGAGCATGGCCTTGGCGATCGCCTGCGTCTTGTTGACTACGTCCAACTTGCTGACACAGCGCGTGATGTGAAAGTTCACGGTGCGCGCGGTGATACCCAGAATGATGCCGATCTCGTCGGCAGTCTTGCCGGCTGCCGTCCAGCGCAATACCTCGCGCTCGCGGGAAGTCAACTCGCAGGATGGCCCGGGAAGATGGCGCTGCTGATGCGCGGCGCTCAGCAGACCTTGCACTGTCTGGCTCAGCCACATGAGCTGCATCTCACGCGCATTCAACTCGTCGGCGGTGAGCGCGGAACCGGAACGTGCCAGCGACAGGACACCGCTGGTGCCGCCCCGACCGTAGGTCGTCAGCGCCCAACCATGCCTGATGCCGTAGGCATCCGCCTCCTCCCAGAATTCGCCGCAATCCTCGCGCACGGCGGCGCTCCACACCAACGGCGCGTACCCCCGCAAAGGGGCTCGAACGAGCGGGTCGATCTCCAGGTATCCCTGCGAAAAATAGCGCTCCAGCCACGCGTCGGGATAGGTACTTGCCCAGGCCAGTTCTGGGTCGTTCGCCGATAGCAACGGCGTCTTCAGGACATAAGAGCAATAGTCGAAACCCAGTTCCTGAACGATCGAGCCGAGTTCACTGACCATGTCCGGCATGGAGCCGGACAGCGCCCCCAGACGATGCAGACAATCGTCGCGCCAACGAATCACCGCCGCCTCTCCGAACTGCGAGATATGACAGCTGAAAGTTACTTGGTATGGGGCTAAGGTGCCATGGTCATTTGGCCAGCCGTTCCGGAGGATCATCGACATGGCCGACGATGGCTATCTGCGACTTACCTGCACTGCATTTCTGCGCCTGCAGTTCCGCCCGCACATGGTTTGGCCGGACGCATCGCTGCTCGAGGAGCTAGCACACGCTCGGGTAGGCCTCGGCATTCGTCGTGCCGGGCACTGCGAATGGATTGCCCCACTTGAGCCGCCCTCTTCTACTGTCCGTCTGGTCAGCGTCGGCTGGGCATGGATGGAAACGCTGGAGAATCGCCTGCTGGCCGCTCCAGGGGGGATTCAGTCCAACCTGAGGCTCCTGTCCGACGACAACATGGATCTGGGTCCGCGCACCACCCAGCTGCTTCTCGCCGAATGGCTCGACGAGGCGGCGTGGCAGGAAAGCACGCGTCAGGCTCTCGGGGACCTGCGTCCGCGAGCCTTGGCATCCGCAAGGCGCACATGGGGAAGCGCTTAGCCTACACGCCATCCACATCGTGTGGAGCTGTCAACAATGACAGTTACGCAGTAGCCGCAACTCCTCTTGAATCGTTCAGGGATTGGGGTGCGGAGATCGCTGGTGCTGTTCTTGTTTGCAGGAACCTTCGAGCAGATGCCCGCTGGCCTGGACATGCGCCTGGGAGCCTACCGGCACAGCGTGTTCGTCGAAGAATTGGGGTGGCAGCTTGCATGTCAGGAAGGTGATGAACGGGATCAGTTCGATCGCCCGGATACCGTGTATGTGGTGGCGCAAGACGATGCCGGCGAGCTGTGTGGCTGCGCTCGACTGCTTCCCACGACTCAGGGCTATCTGCTCGGCGATGTCTTTCCGGAGTTGATGAACGGAGTCATCCCCCCGCGCTCACCCGAGCTTTGGGAGCTGTCACGGTTCTCTACCCGGCCGAGCACACCAGGCATGACGCTATCGAGAGACGAACAACGCGAGCGCTTCTGCACCTTGTTCAGGGCACTCACGGGTGCCGCGTTGCAGCGCGGTGCGGCTCGTCTGATTACCTTCACTGCGCTGGGAGTGGAGCGCATCCTTCGGCAGATCGGAATTCATGCTCACCGAATCGGCCCTCCGCAATGGATCGACGGGCAACCGGTGATCGCCATGTATATCGAGCTCGACGAGCTGACGGCCAAAGCACTGGAACCCTAGGAGCGTCCCAAGACGCCACCGGGAAGGGGAGCGGCACGGACGCCGGATCCATGGATGGATAACTTTCGATCAGGAAGCTGGAGCGCGACAGCGGGTTCGCAGGGAACCGGCGCCGTAGCGGCAGGAAGCCGCCTATGGACAGCGGCAGGAGCCGTACGGCGATCGACATGCGCGCGTCTATGGAGAGTTGGAGCGGCCACGGATGGCCGCCTCCACATTTGGACAGTGCGTGGCTCTGGGCAAGCAAGCATCAAGGCTGTCGCCGCCAGAACTGCATCGCTGTACGGCGCGGCCAACGGCAGATGTCTGCTTCCCAAGCCGGGCAGCCGGCGACTGCCTCCGCCAGTACCGTCGCCACCCGTCTTAGAACGTTCTAGGCCACGGCACTCATCACATCGGCACCAGAAAATTCTGCCGCCTCCCTGGGATAGTGCGCGAGGAGGATAGACAAATTTTCGGTGGCCAGCTCTACAAAAACGGTACGGCCGGACGCGGTGTGCTCTTCTCTAGCGAGTTGACGCGCAAGCTTTATCGCCGGCGCCAGCTTCAGCTGTCTGCATACGACCCATCGATTGATCGTGACATACCACTGTGTGTTGCGGCTCGCCCTGATCGAATAGACAACGCTCATTTCATTGCTCCTTATGTTGCGTGCGCTTCCCATGGTTGTCTTGATACGTCGACGTCGCGGGCGCGACGCTGGCTCGCACAGCGAGCAACACCGCTCCCGAGTCCGTGCCCAGCTTGCGCGAGAAGCACAGCAGACAACTACCTCCGAAGTGAACTGGTAGCTTGCTTGAGGACCATTAGACCGACCCGCACGGTCGATGGATATGTCGCAGCGGCACTACTGTGCGCATATCCGGCAATGTCTGGTGCGTATCCGGCAATCGACACACCTCGGCTGATCCATCGTTGACAACCGGACGCGCCGCCTGGCCCCAGGCTCGGTCAAGCAGAGGCGGCTCCTCGCGAGTCGATCGACGCCGAAGTCAGGATGAGGACAGCGACGACTCCAACGACGGCGTGCGCATCAGCGTCTGCCGCGGTAGCTCTCCGAAGACTCGCCGGTAGTGGTCGGCGAAGCGCGAGAGATCCCATAACCCGCAGCTCAGCGCGACCGACTTGACGGATCGCCGGCTGGCGTCCGACAGCGTGAGACTTCGGCAGGCGGTGCATAAGCGCAGCAGTGAGAGGTATCTGCTTGGCGATACGCCCAGCAGCTCGTCGAAGGCGTAGCGCAGTGAGCGCTCGCTCACCCCGGCCGCGTTGCACAGCTCATTGATGTAGATCTCGCGCCGGATATTGGCACGCATGAACTGTTCGGTGCGCTGCACGACCAAGTAGTGCGTACGCCGCCCGCGTGAGCATCGGGGCCGGTCATCTGGCGAGGCGGCCACTCCCGCGATCAGGTAGCTGGCGATCAAGGCATCCACCTCCGCGCCAGCAACCTCCGCAGTACCCGCTGCGCCATCATTCTGCATCAACCGGGCGCCGATGCCGTGGAAATGTTCGCGCAGACTGGTTGCCTGTGCGTCCTGGTTGAGCTTGAACAGCGATAGCCGCCGCGCGAGCTGTGCGGGCTGATGCGGCTCCAGCGCGATGAGTTGAGCATGCAATCGCTCGACAGGCACCAGCACCACGGTGAGCCGGGCATGCGCCCCCAGCTTGAATTCGCTGATGCCCTCTGGTGACAGGAGAAAAGCCACGCCCGACTCAAGCGGAGTGCCATGGCACCAGCCGCCTTCCGGCATCTGGTGAATGTACCCGAGCAGACACCACTCAGCGGGAAGTACAAAACGGCCCCGGAACGGAAAGTCAACTTCGCCGTGACAGTAGATCGTGGTACTGGTTGCGCGCGAACTGAAGGTCGCTCGCGGGCCATGGCCACCGAGCAGGACCATTTCCATCTCGCAAACCCGCAACAACCCGGCGATGGAGACGAGGTCGCAGGCCTGCAGATCCTCGCCTCCCGCTATCGCCATGAATAACAGCCTTCCATAAGCTTCACGCCCCCTGGCGCCCGCCTGTATCACCCGCGGTCGGCGCATGCCGTTTCAGAATACTAATCTAGAAGAAATAACCTTTGTAACAATGCACGTTTTCGGCAAACGATGAGGTTCGCAAGATGCTTTGCCGAGACGACCTATTTCTAAGAAAAATTCTGATACACAAAACCATTTCTCTAATCTTTTTGCCGTTTTTGTGCATCCCAATCCGATTCGCGGACAGAGACTGGCGTTATGGAGTGGCGAGCGCTGGCTCGCTTGCCTGAATCAGGGGCCATATGGATATCGCACTCACGGTCGAGGAACCGCTGCATCGTCGCGGTCCTGAACAACCCACCACAGCGGCCAGAGCAGGGGCGTGCCAGGCGCCACGCTTGGATACGACCGCAGCCGGTCGCGCACCTTGCCATGCGCCCGCTCCTTCTTCACTTCTATCAGCCGGAGCCTTTTCAGGCTCTGCTTTTATGGTCGTCACTTCGTTTCAAAGGAGGCAAGGCAATGAAGGCATTCATGCGCAAGTTCATTCGCGACGAACGCGGCATCACGGCTGTTGAGTACGGCATTTTGGCGGCCATCGTCGCTGCAGCCATCGTTGCAATATTTCAACCGTCGATACAGGCCTTCTTTACTGCTGTGTTCGCCAAGCTCACAGCGGTGCTTGACAGCCTGTAAGCGACGCTCCCAAAAGGGCCGCGTCATTTATTTGACGCCCACCCTAAAAACGGCCTTTTATCGAGGGCCTGGAATAGTTCGCCTTGGCGATTAATTTTTGTTTCTTTGCCGATTTATTGGAATCATAGAAATTGCCGAGCCCATTGCCCATCGTTGCCGTTGCGCTATGCGTCCCGATTTTTTTCGGCGACCTAAGTGCGCGGCGTGTGCCCAACAGTTGGCTACTTCTCGCGCTGATGCTAGGCACCGTCCTGCTTGCAGCGGACCGGCTCACCAACCCTGGAGCAGTGGCTTCATGGAGCACCTGGACGCATCTCGCCGGGCTGGCAGCCGCGCTGATCGCACTACTCCCGTTCTATGCGCTTGGCTGGATGGGTGCGGGTGACGTGAAGTTCTACGCCACCTTGGGCTTTCTGCTTGGGATGGAGGCATTGCTGCCGATATGGATCATCAGCGCACTGCTGGGTGGCATGCAGTTGGTTGCCGGCCTGCTGTGGCGCTGGGGTCTACGGCACGTTGCCGGATCCATGCACATGCGCATGGCAGCCTCGGCGCCTGCGCGGTGGTTGCAATCGGGTCGCCAAGGGCGTCCAGGCACGCCGTTCGCGTCCTACCTTGCCCTTGGTGCTCTCACCTTCATTGCCGCGCCTGGGTTCTGTCATCGATGGCTGCCGTGATCAGCCCGACACCGCGCGGGAATCGGCGCGCCCAGGCGCTACCGCGCGATCAGCGCGGCGTCGCGTCCGTCGAGTTCGCGCTGGTGTTCCTGCTCGGCATGCTACCCCTGCTGATGCTCACCTTTTCTGGCGTACTGATTCTCGCGGCCAGGCAGTCACTGACCCTGGCGGCCGAAGAAGGCGCAAGGGCCGCACTGCGCTATGGCAGTGACGCCACACGCGCAACCCAGGCCTGCCAGGCAGCGAGGCAATCCATGAAATGGCTGCTCACCTACTCCGGCGAGACGGCCGACTGCGCGGCTCCTCCGCCCCCCGGAGGAAGTTACGCACCCATCGCCGTCTCGGCCGCCAGCCCCTGTGCGAGCGCACCGTCAGTCAGCTGCATGACCGTCAGCACCGCCTACGACTACAACGCCCACCCCTTCATCCCCGGCACGACCACGGTCTACGGGTGGCTGATGCAAGGCGCGCTGACCAGCTCAGCGACCGTCCAACTCGACACGCAAGGCGACTGATCCCATGGACATTCCATCAACGCAGAAGATCACCCGCTTCGCCGCGTTGCTCCTGGTGGGTATCGCCGTAGTACTCGCGCTCGTCGCGCTGCAGCAGGGGCGGCACCCCGCCAAGGCATCAGAGGCGAACCCTGCGGGCACCGCCGTCGGAGCGAAGTCGGTCAACGATGCCTCCGACGACGGTCGCGTTGTCATAGCGGAGCGCCCGCTCCGTGCAGGCAGTCCCATTCCCCCGGACGCACTGGGCTTCGCTGCCCGCCATCCGCGCCCGACGGACGGCTACGACGACATCGCGCAGGTCGCTGGCGGCATCCCACGTATCGACATCCCAAGCGGAGCGCCCATCACGGCAACGCTGCTTGCGAACGACCTCTCCGCCGCCCTGCATCCTGACGAACGGGCGCTTGCCGTGCCGGTGAACGAGGTGACCGGCGTAGCCCACCGGATCGGGCCGGGCGACTACGTCGATGTCTTCCTCGTACTCAAGGGATCGCGCACCACCGATGGCGGCATTCCGTCGGGTCTGGCTCAATCCCGCCTGCTGCTGTCGCGACTGCGCGTGCTGGCTTATGGCGCGCACGATCTGCCGACAGCGACTCCCGAGAGAAGCGCCGCTGCCGCCACCGTGAAGCCAATCTCGAAAGAAACTCCCGCGCGCACCGCCGTGCTGGCCGTGCCGCTGGAGTCGGTCGATCGCCTCTTGCTGGGGGCACAGGAGGGACAACTGTCCCTCGCCTTACGAAACCCTCGGGACAGCGACCAACCCGACCTCGCTCTCTTTTTGCAGCCGAGGGCCGTGCTGGAACCTGCGCCTGGACTTTCCGCCGATCAACGGGCAGCGCTGGGGCAACCGGCAAACCGCGCCTTTGGGGGTATCGACGGTGCGGGACTGGCCGGTCGCGGCGACGCACCCGTATCCCGGCCACGTCAACTCTCCAGAGGCGGCATCGAGATCATTCGAGGGGCACAGCGCGGACAAACAGCCAACGCAGGGAAGCTTTTGCCATGACGTCACGGTTGCAGCGAGTCTCCGCCTGCCTGACTTTGCTGATCGCGGCGACCGCTGCCGCCAGCAGCCAATCCGTGGAAACGCTGACGACGCACGAGCAGCGCCCATGGCCCGTACCAGCCGACCTCGAACGAGTCGCCATCGCCGATCCGACTGTCGCCGATTTCCTGCTGCTCAAGGGCAATCGGCAGGCGCTGCTGGTCGGGAAAAAGCCCGGGCAGACCACATTGTTGCTTTGGATGCGGGGCCATCAGGCGCCGCAACGGGTGTTGGTGAACGTGCGCAATCCACTGCAGGCGCTGCTGTCTGACCGCGGCGACACGCAATTGCAGGTGCACGACGGCGAAGCACTGATCCAGGGAAGCACGCCCTCCCTGCTCGATCACGCACAGACGATCGCGGCCGCCAGGGATGCCGTGGGGGCCAAGGGCAGCGTGAGTGACCAGTCCACGGTCGCAAGCGGCGGTGTGGTGCAGGTGGATGTGAAGGTCGTCGAGTTCGATAAGACCGCGCTGCGTCAGATCGGCCTGAGCTTCAAGGCGGGCAACAACGGCTTCAGCTACAGCCTCGGTGGTCCCGGGTCCCAGATCAGCAGCAGCGGTGCGGGGAACGACGTCATCTCCTCGGCCTTCAACCTCGTGCTCGGTCACACCAGCGCCAACGGCAGGCACCTGTGGAATGCCAACCTCGACCTGTTGCAGAGCGATGGTCTGGTCCGCGTGCTGGCGGAGCCCACCCTTGTCGCGCTCTCCGGCCAGAGTGCCAGCTTCCTTTCCGGGGGTGAGCTCCCGATCCCCGTCCCCCAGGGGCTGGGCACCACCACGATCGTCTACAAGCCCTTCGGCATCGGCCTCACCGTGACTCCGACGGTGCTTGCCCCAAACCGCATCGCGCTGAAAGTGGCACCGGAAGCTAGCGATCTCGACTACACCAATGCGGTATCGCTCAACGGCGTGTCGGTGCCTGCGATCACCACGCGTCGCGCCGACACCACGGTGGAATTGGGAGACGGCGAGACCTTCATTGTCGGCGGCCTGGTGAGCCAGTCGATCAACTCGCAAGTGGACAAGGTACCGCTGTTGGGCGACATCCCCATCCTCGGCGCCTTTTTCCGCGATCTGAAGTACAGCCGTACGGATAAAGAGCTGGTGATCATGGTGACGCCGCACCTGGTGCGGCCGCTCATGCGCAACGCCCGCCTTCCGCTTCCCGGCGAAGGCGAGGTACACGACCGGCACGCTCCTGTCTGGGGGGCCTGGCTGCTTGACCCGGCGGGCAAAGATCAGCTCCCCGGCTTCTCACGGTGAGCGCAGCGACGCCATGAACGCGGCCATATCAATCGCCACGAACCGGAAGATGGAGCCGCGCGTGGACCTGTCCTTCTACTCGCCGGACGCGGCCCGCGCCCAGCGCCTCGCCGCGCGACTGCGCGATCTCGCATCGGTGCACTGGGAAGATAGCCGCCAGTTCTCTGCCGAGCGCTGGCTGCAACACCAGCCGCGCCGTCAGCTCATGCTGCTCGATTTCGCCGCTGAGGCGACCAGTGCCTCAATGGCGCTGGCGCGGCAACTGGCATCGGTCGCCCCGGAAGTCGCCCTGTTCGGCGTCGGCTCGACCGGCACCGACCGCGCCTCCGGCGTGCTCTGCGCGCTGCGCGCCGGAGTGCGCGACTACATCGACATGGACGCCAGCGACGAGGAGCTGGCTGCGCTGTTGCACAAGGCGCTGCAGCACGCCTCGACCGACGCCGAGCAGACGGCCGCGTCGCCCGCCCCGCAGGGACAGCTGGTGGTGCTGCTTGGCGTCCGGCCCGGCATGGGCACCAGTACGCTGGCGGCGCACCTGGGCACCCAAGCCGTTGCTTCCGTGGCGACAGGGGAACCGGCCAGCGAGGTCTCCCGCGCATTGCTGCTGGATCTGGGACACCCCAAGGGCGACGCCGCGCTCTACCTCGGCGTGTCAGGCAACTTTCACTACGAGGATGCCCTGCGCAACGCGCATCGCATCGACTCGACCCTGATCCACACCGCGCTGCCTCACCACGCCACGGGCCTGACGGTGATGACGCAGCCGATCGGGTCCGCCGATCCCGGGCATGATCCGGCGGAGTCGCGCCTACTCGTCAAACGTCTGCAGGGAATGTTCGATCTTGTGCTGTGCGACGTGGGCGGCATGGAGGTTCAACGCATCCCGCCCGGCATTTTGCTGGCGGCCGACCAGATCTGGCTGATCGCCGACCAGGCGATCGCATCGGTCGTCTCGCTGGACCACTGCCTGTGCGAACTGGATCGAATGGGGCTGCGCGACCAACGCCTGTCGCTAGTCATCAGCCACCACGATACCAATTGCGTCATAGCTGCCAACCGCCTGGCCGAGCGCTTCCAGCTGCCGCTGCTGGCCAACCTTCCCGATCGCCAGCGCGTTCTGCGCGCCAGCGCGAACCAGGGGCTCCTGCTCCAGCAGGTCGCACCGAAGGATCCATACCTGAAGGCGCTGACTCCGCTGCTGGCCAGGCTACGCATCTGCGCGCACAGCGTGCAGGGAACATCTGCCATGCCGTGGTGGAAACACATCTTGCTCCGTATGAGAGGTCGCCGATGGAAAGCATCCTGACTCCCGACAATCCACGGCTATCGGCTGCAGTCCGGCGCGCCAACGTCGCGGCACAGCTGGACGGCGAGGGCGTGCCATTCGAACAGACGCGGCAGTTCCATGACGTGTTGACGGCAGCGCACGAGTTTCTGCTCAACCGGATCGAGGACCAGCGACTGGACATCGGCTCGTGGGCGCAGGACACCGTCATCAAGTTCATCGATGCGGAGACATCCGTGTTCGTGCAGGAGTGGCACATTCCTGTCAACGAAACCGAAATGCGCAAGGTGGCCGGCGCACTGATGAAGGAACTGACCGGCTACGGCCCGCTGGAGGACCTGCTGATGGACCCGGATGTCGAGGACATCCTGATCAACGGCTTCGACGACGTTTATGTGTCGCGTGGTGGCACTCTGCAGCGCGAGTACGCCCGCTTCAGCGACAACAATCACCTGCTGCGCATCGTGCGGCGGATTCTCGCCCCACTCGGCCGCCGCCTGGACGAATCCAATCCCATGGTGGATGCCCGCCTGCCCAACGGCGGTCGGCTCAATGCCGTCATCGAGCCGCTCTCGGTCGGCGGCCCCAGCGTGTCCATCCGCAAGTTCCGGCGCGATCCTTTCACGCCGGACGACCTGCTCGAGCGCGGCGCCTTCGATCGCGCGATCTACGCGCTGCTCAAGGGCGCAGCGATCAGTCGCTGCAACATCATGATCTCCGGCGGCACGAGCTCCGGAAAGACCTCGCTGCTGAACGCCCTGGCGACTTTCATCCCCCACAACGAGCGCGTCATCACGGTGGAGGATACCGCCGAACTGGCGCTCAACCACCCCCACGTGGTGCGCCTGGAGAGCCGGCTGGGCGGCTTCGACGGCAGCGGCACGGTTGGCATCCGCGACCTGGTACGCAACAGCCTGCGCATGCGCCCCGACCGTATCGTGGTCGGCGAGGTGCGTGGCGCAGAAGTGCTGGAAATGCTCCAGGCGATGAACACCGGCCACGATGGCTCGATGTCGACGATTCACGCGAACTCCCCGCGCGACGCGTTGTACCGGCTGGAAATGCTGGCTGGATTCGCTGGCTTTCAGGGCAGCGAAAACAGTCTGCGCCGGCAGATCGCCAGCGCGCTGGATTTCATCATTCAGATCGCACGGCTCAGCAACGGCCGGCGCGTGATCGCCTCGATCACAGAGGTCACCGGGGTGGGCGACAACCTGATCACCACCCAGGAAATGTATCGGCATGAAACCTTTACCGACCTCGACGGCAAGGAACAGAGCCGCTGGCCAAGCCTTGGCTTTCATCCGCACACGCAAAAGCTCGAGCCGTTCCGACAGTTCCTGCGCGAGGCGGCGGAGGGACGGCAACCGTGAGCCATGCTCTGGCCCTGCTCAGCTTTGCCATCCTGCTTCTCGCAGGTGCAGTCGAGCTTTGGTGGGGCAGTTCGGCGCGGCTGCGGCAGCGCCGCAGCGCCGCGCATGTCGAAGCACAGTTGACGACAGGCCCCTCTTCCCCGGTGAACACGGTAAAAGCCTCGACGACCAGAGGCCTGGAAACTCTTCCCACCGATGCACTGCTGTTGCGCGCCGACTTGCCCACGGGGCTACGCGTGCCCGTGCTGGTGGCCGCGCCGTGCATGGCACTGGCGCTGGCGGGCTGGTGGCGACTGCACAGTGCCTGGGCGATGCCGATGGTGCTGGGCCTGCTCGGCTGCATGGTCTGGCTTTGGCTTCGCTCGCGCATCGAGCAGCACCGCCGCAGGCTATTGCGTCAGCTGCCTGACTTCCTCGATGGCATGGTGCGCCTGACCAGTATCGGCAACAGCCTGCCCATGGCGTTCCAGAGCACGGCGGCGACCGTGCAGTCGCCGTTGCGGACCGTGCTTGACCGCACCCTGCTTTCGGTGCGTGCTGGACATGACCTGGATCGCGCACTGCATCTGGCCTCGCGCCCCTACCACCTGCACGAGTTCGAGCTGCTGCACGTGGTACTGGGTACAGGCATGCGTATCGGCGGCCGCGCGGATCAGATCCTCCAGCGCATGAGCGATTTCATGCGCGACCTGGCGCAGGCGCGCCAGGAACTTCAGGCAACCACGTCGGAGACCCGGCTGTCGGCCTGGGTGCTGGGTCTGCTCCCGGTAGCCGTCGCCGTCGGTATGACCATGTTCAACCCGGCGTTCTTCAAGCCCATGTTCACCGAGCCGCTCGGCCATCGCTTGTTGCTGATCGCCCTCGCGCTGGAGCTCACCGGTGGCTTCATTCTCTACCGCATGACGAAATCCCTCTGATGCATTCGCCCCTCTTCGCCAGCGGCTCGTCGAAGGAGTACATCGTCTGAATACCAGCCTGCTTTGGGCCACTGCCTGCCTGGTTTCGCTGCTGGGTGCCGTGTCGTTCGGCGCGAGCCTGCTGTTGCAACGCAAGCGCGATGCGCTGCAAGCGCGGGCGCTGGAACGTGCCCTGGATCGGCGGTCAGCAGATGCTTCGCCGTCGGGTGCCGGCCAGACGGGCCCCTGGTGGCGAAACGGGCTGGCTTGGCTGGAGGCCCTCGGGCACCGCTTCGAGAGCGGGGGCCTGGGGCGGATCCTGCTGGCGTCGGAAGACCGCCTCCTGCTGGACCAGATCAACGCCAACACGCTCTCCGGCCGAGCCGTGTTCCTCGGCATGCGCCTGGCGCTGGCGCTGGCACTGCCGATCCTGGCCGCCGCGTGGTTGCACCCGACCGGTGTTCGCGCCTTCATTACCCTGCTCGCGGGCTTTGGCCTTGGTGTACTGCTGCCCAAGTTCGGTCTCGATGCCTGGGCCAAACGCCTGCGCCGCCGTGTCGAGGACGAGCTACCGCTGCTGATCGATCTGCTACGCCTGCTCCAGGGTGTCGGCTTCAGCATCGACCAGAGCATGCAGATGATCGACGAACGGTTCGGCGTGATCGTGCCGCTGCTCGGCCGCGAGATTCATGCCGCCAATACTGCATACATCCACGGCCGGGGGCGCGCGCAGTCGCTACGGCGCCTGTCCGAAGCCTTCGGCAACGAGGACCTGAAGAGCCTCGTGCAGATCATCGTTCAAGTGCACGAGCATGGAGGCGTGGTGCAGGAGCCGCTGCGCCAGTTTGCCGAGCGCCTTCGCGAACAGCGCCGCATGGCCATGAAGGAAAAAATCGGCAAGCTCTCGGTGAAGATGACGCTTGTGATGATGCTTACCCTGCTCCCTGCGCTGATGCTGGTGCTGGCGGGGCCGGCGGCCATTTCACTCATCGACACGATGGTCAAACTCAAGGGACATTGACCATGATCGCCCGCCAGACGACAACCGTGTTCATCGCCTGCCTCCTGCTGTGCGCGTGCGGCAGGACGTTGGGAGGCTATCCGCGCCACGATCTGCAACCCTCCCTCGCCGCACCGGCCGCCCCAGTCAATAGCGACCGCACCATGTACCTCGGGTTGATCCGCAAGATGCAGCAGCAAGGCGCCTACTACGCTTCGCTTGCGCACATCGATGCCTTTCGGCTGCGCTTCGGCGACTCCCCAGCCTTGCGTCGGCTTGAGGCCGATGCGCTGCGCGAAACCGGGCAACGCGTCGCTGCGCAAAGCATCTACCGGGGGCTGACCCAGGGAACCGAGGCTGCTGCGGCATGGCATGGGCTGGGCCTGATCGCTGCGGCCGAAGGGCGCCATGCCGAGGCCGTGCAGGATCTGCTGAAGGTCGTGCAGCTCGAACCGGCCAATGTCGCCTACCTGAGCGATCTCGGTTATGCACGCCTGTGCTCCGGCGACATCGCGGCAGCGCATGAGCCACTCGCCGAAGCGACCGAACTGGATCCCGCCAATGTCCAGGCCGTTTCCAACCTTGCGCTTTGGGCACTGTTGAGCGGCAACGAGTCAGGGGCGGAGGAGATCATGAAGCGCGCCGACCTGCCTCAGGTAACACGCGACGCGGTGCGCCGCTCGGCCTGGCAACTGCGCGCGGCGCGATCAGGCAGCGCAGCCAACGCTGGATCGCCGGAATCTACAGGTGCTGGCGTCGCCAGCCCCGCCGCGGCTCGCCCCGTGGCTGGCATACCCGGCGGCCTGCTGGATCGCCTTGGCTCATCCACTCCCGCCTACAAGGCCCGCCCATGACAACGATGCGCCCCGCCCTGCCCTACCCCTGCCTTCTGGCCACGCTGGTTTTGATGGTTCTTTTCAGCGGCCCCACGCTCGCGCAGCAGGAGCCATTGACCGGCACGATGATGAGCCACCGGGATCTCAAGACGCCTCCACAGCGCGCCCTGGCGAGCGTGATCCCAGACGGCACCACCGCGACGGCACCGCACGGTCCGACCATCGCCACGCCCGCGCCCAGGGATGAGGATTTCACCGCCGCCGAACCCGGCGATGCCACGCGCCATCTGCTGCAGATGCAGGTCAGCGCGAGCCGGTCAGGACCGCACCTGCCCATGCTGGGGGACGAAGCGACCGCCAGCTACCGGCGCTACCTGAAGAGCTTCGAGCACCCCATCCCGGAGTTCTACAAGACCACGGTCGGCAAGAACGGCGACAGCGGGAGGTAGCGACATGGCCAGGCGCTCATACGCGACCTTGCGCCTCCCGGCGGCCAAAACCGGTGGGCGACCCACTGGCCACGCCCGCCAACGCGGATCCATGTCCATCCCGATGATGCTGATGCTGCTCGGGCTGATCGGCATGCTTGGCCTGGTTGAGGTCGGCTACCTGTATTGGGCCAAGCGAGACACCCAGAAGGTCGCCGACCTGGCGGCCCTCTCCGGCGCGCAGCACCTCCCCGACTGTCTCAGCTCCATTCAGTCCGCCAGCAATAACGCCACGCAGGACAATCATTTCGGCGGGACGCTGAGCATCGACGCATGCGGAACCTGGGCACCCGTGGCGAATGCCAACGCCGATCATTTCGTCTCGCCCGCCGCTGGCGGCACGCCGGCCAACGCGGTGAAGATCGTCGCCCAGCGCCCTGTGCTTCCCATCTTCGGGAACAGCCTCCCGATTGGTAGCGTCAGCGCGACCGCAGTTGCCATCCATAGCCCACCCGTCGCCGCCTTCTCGGTGGGGTCGCGATTGGCCAGCATCAGCCCCACCTCGGCGCTCAACCAGTTGCTGGGTTCGGCGCTGGACAGCTCACTGGGGCTGCAACTGCTCAGCTACAACGGCATCGCTAATGCCGATATCTCACTGCTTGGGCTGGTCGATCAATTGGGCATCAACGCTGGAACGCTCAGCAGCGTGCTCGGCACCCAGGTGAGCATCAGCCAGTTTCTCGATGCGTACGTTCAGGCGCTGTCGCAGAGCGCGGATGCCGCCACCATCGACATGAACCTCGTGCAGAGCCAGGTCGCCGCCATCGAGGCGCAGATCGGCACCACTACCATCGCGCTGGGAGACATCCTCAACGTCCAGGCCCATACGGACGACCCCAACGTCGCACTCGACACTCAGGTCAGTGCGCTGGACATCCTGTCCGGTGCGCTGCTGGCAGCCGACGGCAAGAACGCCGTGACGCTGCGCGCGCTGGCGGTCAATCTTCCCGGCGTAGCGAACGCCGATCTCTCACTCACCGTTATCGAACCGCCACAGATCGGCGTAGGACCGGTAGGCACCACCGCGCACACGGCGCAGGTACGAATGTCGCTGTCCGTGACGGCATTAAGCGGCACCGCCCTGACCGGCAACCAGTCGCTGCTGGACATCCCCCTGTATCTCGAAGTGGCTCCTGCCACGGCCACGCTGACCGCGATCCAGTGTGGCGCCCAGGACAATGGCAGCACGCGGAATGACGTGACCATTGCCGCGGCGCCTGGGCTGGTGAATGCCTATGTGGGCAAGCTGTCGAGCGATGCCATGAACAACACCCAGCAGAGCTGGCCGGCTCTCATCGCCGGCGGACAGGCCGTGCCCGTGGTGAACGTCAATCTCCTGGGCATTCCGGTGGCCACCTTGAACCTGCAGTCGTCCGTCAGCCTGTCTGCGGCATCGACGCCACCACCTTCCCATGTCTTCAGCGTGGATCCGGCGCTCCCCATCGGCCAGCAGGCCGGCATGACCTGGTCTACCGCCGACTCGCCGACGATTGGGCTGGGCAACGTCATAAGCAGCCTGCTCGGCTCGACCAACCTGCAGACCAGCGACACGCTATTGGGAACTCCGCTTGGGATCGACCTGGGCGCCCTGCTCAACGGGCTGACGTCGCTTTTGAGTCCGGTGCTGGTGCCGCTGTTCGACACGCTTGATACGCAGTTGGTCAGCCCGCTGCTTCAGCCGCTGGGCATCGAGCTGGGATCGGCCGACGTGAGGCTGATGTCTGCCCGCTGCAACGCCGGCGCACAGCTGGTGTACTGACCGCGCATCGACCAAGAGAATGCGTCAGACGGCCTTCGATGCACACCGCAAATGCAGGCGACGGCTCGGCTGGCAACTCACATCATGCAACCAATGAAACACAGGGGAACCATCCAATGAACCGCAGTGCGATATCGCTTGGCAAACCAGCATCGACAGCCCTCGTACTGGTTGTCTGTGCCGTGTTGGGCGCCTGCGCGAGCGTGCCACCGGCAACGCCCGCATCGACTGCCGCCGCGCCTGCTGAAAAACACAGCGTGGCGCCGTCCGAGCTTCCCTCCGGAACGATGGAAACGCTGCACGAGCTCATCGACTCCCACCAGCTGACCGAGCTGCGGACGACATACAACGGTACCTATGGCGCCAGTCTGCTCTTTCAGTCGGAGAAGCTGGGGTATTTCGTAGTGCTGTTTCACGCCAAGGAATTCTGGCGCGTCATCCAGACCGATTCCTACGACAACGCCGAATCCCTCTACCGTACATTCGCCGAGCAGACCCAGAGCCTGGCCACGGTGGACCTGGACGCCCTGCGCTTGCAGGCCCAGAAGGCTTATGCCGAGCGCATGGTGGCGCTGAACGAGCAGCGTCTGCAGGCGCTTCAGCACGACCTGACGTACCAACAGCAACAGGCGCGCCTGGTTGCCGCACAGCAAGCCCAGGCAAAGCAGCAGACCGCGACGCTCAGCGACGATCTGCGCACGACCAGCAGCCGCCTCGACGCGGTCAAGCAACACATCCAGCTGCTGGAGGCCCAGCAGAAGAACCCGAGCCTGGAAATTCCACCGGTGGCGCCTGATCCGGGAATCGGCGGGGTCGCCGCGACCGCCGCCAGCAGCAGCACCGCCGCTGCTCCGGGTGCGACCAACTGAGGTGACCTCGTGTCGCTCGCCCGCAATACATCTTGCTGCCCGGGTGGGGGGGGGCGACTCCTACGGCAACTGCCGCCAGTGCTGGATTCGTCTCCGATCCGCTGGAGTCGGCCCGGTGGGGCTGCTTGCCGCGACGAGTGCACGAAGTCGGCCATGCGACATACCGCCGGGCGCCCCCATTCCATGCCACCGGGGGCTTGATCTGTACCCGAGTCGATAGCAGACCTCCCTGCACGGCCAGCCGTATCCGCTTTGGCCATGGAGCGAGGGGCCGACCGCGCCTCGCCAGACATGCCGTGCCTCGCGCGTGTCGCAATGGCGCGTGGGCTCCGCTTGCCCACGTGTCGCCATGCCCATGAATACGTATGCAGCCGCTGGTTGCTGCACTGCGATGCTACCTAGCATCAGGGGGCTCGGCCGCTCGCGGTGCGGGTGCATGTTGCGACTGCAGCATGCGGGGGTAGCCGCGGCGTGACATAACGAACGCCTGCATCGTCCGAGGAGAGACCCAGCATGACCCTGACCCTTCCCCACGCCATGCGCGGGTTGCGCGCATGTTGAGCGCGCTGCTGGCCGCCTCGATGGCCGCCGCGCTGGCGCCACCGCCGGCCTGGCATGACGGACTGGACTGGCATGGCGTGCACGTGAGCGTGAGTGCCGATGCGCAAGGCGCGTACACCGTGGCCTGGCCCTACGGCCAGCGCGTGGTCGGCAAGCAGCCGCTGGCCGTCGATACCGCCAGCCCCCTGTTCAACGGCCTGTTCGCGATGGCGCAGGACGACCTGAAGCAGGATTCGGTCACCGCGATCCGCGACGGCGCGTTCGACCACGGCCAGCCGATCCCCTGCCACTGCTTCGAGACCGGCCTGAAGTGGCCGTACGTGTGGACCCGCGACCTGTCGTATTCGATCGACCTGGGCCTGTGGCGCTTCGACGCCGACCGCGCGCGCAACGGCCTCGCCTTCAAGCTGTCGGACGTGCGCGTGCCGAGCGCACCGCAAGGCCTCTACGTCATGCAGGACACCGGCTCGGGCGGCAGCTGGCCGATCAGCACCGACCGCGTAGTGTGGTTCCTCGGCGCGCAGCACTTGCTGGGCGACAAGCCTTTCGCCGCCGACGTGTACAAGGCACTCGGCGACACGCTGGCGCAGGATCGCCAGTACGCCTTCGACACGAAGTTCGGGCTGTACCGCGGCGAGACGTCTTTCATGGACTGGCGCGAGCAGAGCTATCCGGCGTGGACCTTCGACGAGGTCACCTTCATCGGCCAGTCGTTCGCGCTGTCCACCAACGTGCTGCATTACCAGGCGCTGCAGATGGCCGCCACGATGGCGCGCCAGCACGGTGACGCCAAGGCGGCCGCCGGTTACGCCGACCAGGCGAAGGCGTTGAAGGACGCCATCAATAAATACTTCTGGCGCGCCGATCGCGGCATGTACATGAGCTTCCTCGGTGGCGACGGCACGCCCAACGACACCTACGACCTGCTCGGTATCGCGCTGGCGATCACCAGCGGCGTGGCCGACGGCGATCGCGCCTCCCGCACGCTGGCGAACTACCCCACGTGGCCGGCCGGCAGCCCGGTGATGTGGCCCGAGCGCCGCGACCAGCCGATCTACCACAACCGCGCGATCTGGCCGTTCGTCAGCGCCTACGCGCTGCGCGCCGCGCGCGAGGTGAACCAGCCCGCGCGCATCGCCCACGAGATCGAGTCGGTGATGCGCGGTGCAGCGCTGTACGGCTCGAACATGGAGAACTACGAGCTGCTCACCCAAGGCCAGCACGTGGACGAGGGCAAGCTCAGCGGACCGGTGGTCAACTCGCCGCGCCAGCTGTGGTCGGTGGCGGCGTACTTCGCCGTGGTCACCGAGGGCGTGTTCGGCCTCAATGAAGACGGCAGCGTGCAGCCCAAGCTGCCCACCTCGCTGGTGCCGATGCTCTTCGGCGACAAGCAAAGCATCTCGCTTACCCTGCCCGACCGCAGCATCACGCTGCAGTTGCCCGCGCAGCGCGCGGGCAACCTGCTGGTGGCCGATCACACGTCGACCCACGGCCACACCACCACCGTGCAACTGAAGGCGATTACCGTGAAGGACGCGCCGCTGCGCACCGACGCCCCGCTGTACGCGCCCGAGGCGCCGCCGGCGCCCACGCTCGGCGCGGACGGCCGCACCTGGAAGGTGCAGGGCGACGGCAAGCTGCGGCTGTACGTCAACGGCAACCGCGCGCAGACGATCGATGGCACCGGCACGCTGCCGCGCACCGGCACGCTCACCTGCGTCAGCGCGACCCGGGTTGGCGACAATGGGCTGGAATCGCTGCACAGCCCGGCCGTCTGCGCCGATGAAGGCCGGCCGATCGACGGCGCTTGGCCGCGCACGTGGACAGCACCGACCAACGGCGACTACCGCGTATCGCTGAACTACTCAAACGACCACGGCCCGATCAACACCGGCATCACCGCCGCGGTGAAGATGCTGGCGATCCGCTGTGACGGCGCCGCCGAGCAGCGCGTGCCGATCGTGATGCCGCACAGCGTGCGCGAGCAGCGCTCCACCTGGGGCGAGTTCTCCGCCCGGGCCGGCGCCCACTGCAGCTTTTCGCTGGAAGACGGCTTCAACATGAGCTACCTCAGCCACTTCGCCCACTACACCGGCGGCGTGGGCGGCAGCGACGGCCCGCTCAACGCGGCAGACGTGAAGGGGATGGTGATCGCGCCGCTGGGCGCTTCCGCGGACAAGGGCAACGCACGATGAGCAAGGCAAAACCGGAACTGTCGTTCTGGCAGATCTGGAACATGTGCTTCGGCTTCCTCGGCATACAGTTCGGCTTCGCGCTGCAGAACGCCAACGTCAGCCGCATCTTCCAGACGTTGGGCGCGAACGTGGACCAGATCCCGGTGCTGTGGATCGCCGCGCCGTTCACCGGGCTGATCGTGCAGCCGATCATCGGCTACCTGTCCGACCGCACCTGGAACCGCTTCGGACGCCGTCGGCCGTACTTCTTCGCCGGCGCGGTGCTGGCGACCATCGCGCTGATGGCGATGCCCAACTCGCCCACGCTGTGGGTGGCGGCCGGCCTGCTGTGGATCATGGATGCCTCGTTCAACGTGTCGATGGAGCCGTTCCGCGCTTTCGTCGGCGACCAGCTGCCGCCGAAGCAGCGGCCGCTGGGCTATGCGATGCAGAGCGTGTTCATCGGCGTCGGCGCGGTGGTGGCGTCGTTCCTGCCCTACGTGCTCACTCACTTCGGCGTGGCCAACACCGCGCCGCCCGGCGAGGTGCCGCACTCGGTGATGTACGCGTTCTACGCCGGCGCGGCGGTGCTGCTCGGCGCCATGCTGTGGACCATCCTCAGCACCCGCGAATACCCGCCAGAGCAACTGCAGGCTTTTGCCGATGCCCATGTGAACGAGTCGCCGGTGGCGGTGGGCGACGCGTGGCGGGTCGGCGCGTTGTTCCTCGGGCTCGGTGCGATGCTGCTGGCGCTGATCCAGCACTACGACCTGGAGAAGGAGTTGTACCTGCTGGCCGGCGGATTGGTCGGCTTCGGCGCGCTGTTCGTGTGGCTCAGCCGCACCCACAACCAGGGCGCACTGCGCCAGATCATGGGCGACTTGTACGGCATGCCCAAACCGATGCGCCGACTCAACTGGGTGCAGTTCTTCTCCTGGTTCGCCATGTTCGCGATGTGGATCAACACCACGCCCGCCGTGGCCGAACGCTTCTACGGCAGCACCGACACCACCTCGGCCGCGTACAACGAAGGCGCGAACTGGGCCGGCGTGCTGATGGGCACCTACAACGGCGTGGGCGTGCTCGCCGCGATCCTCATTCCGCTGCTGGTGCGCGCCTGCGGGCTGCGCATGAGCCACTTGGTGAACCTGTGGCTGGGCGGCCTCGGCCTGCTTTCGTTCCTGGTCATCCGCGACCCGCACTGGCTGATCGCCTCGATGGTCGGCGTGGGCTTTGCCTGGGCGTCGATCCTGTCGCTGCCCTACGCGATGCTCTCGGACAACCTTCCCGCCGCGAAGATGGGCATCTACATGGGCATCTTCAATTTCTTCATCGTGATCCCGCAACTGATGGCTGCCAGTGTGCTCGGCGTGCTGCTCAAGCTGTTCTTCCATCACCAGCCGATCTGGGCACTGGGGTTGGGCGGCGCCAGTTTGCTGGTGGCCGGCCTGTGCACGCTGCGCGTGCCGCGGATGGAAGCCGCCTGATTTTCTCCACCCCTGTGTAGGAGCCCGCTCGCGAGCGATGCTTTTCGCGTTTGCTTCGATGTGGATCAGGAGCAGGAGCAACGCCCGCGAGCGGGCTCCTAAAAGTCACCGATACACGGAAACCGACACATGATCGCCAAGCGTCTGCTCTCCGCCCTTGTCGCCACGCTCGGCTGCGGCCTGGCCCACGCCTCCATGCCGCCCGGCGAACCTGTCTTCGTCGGCACCGACGCACCCATGGCATCCAACGCGATCTACTTCGTGCTCACCGACCGCTTCGTCAACGGTGACCCATCCAACGACCATCGCGACCAGGGCGGCGCGCATCGCACCTGGGACATCCCGGTACCCGGCGCACCGAAGGGCGAGAGCGCGAACATCGGCTACCTCGGCGGCGACTTTCAGGGCGTGCTGGAGAACGCCGGCTACATCAAGGGCATGGGCTTCGGCGCGGTGTGGATCACGCCCATCGTCGACAACCCGGACGAAGCCTTCACCGGCGGCGACCCGGTGAGCTGGGGCTCGAAGTTCACCGACCGCGGCAAGACCGGCTACCACGGCTATTGGGGCGTCAACTTCTACAAGCTCGACGAGCACCTGCCGAGCAAGCACCTGGACTACCGCCAGTTCACCGCCGGCATGCACCAAGCGGGACTGAAGGTGGTGCAGGACATCGTAGTCAACCACGGCTCGCCCGCCTTCACCATGCCGGTCAAGCAACCGCAGTTCGGGCAGATCTTCGACAAGAACGGCAAGCTCATCGCCGACGAGCAGAACCTGCCGCCGTACCAGCTCGATCCGGTGCGCAACCCGCTGCACCGCTTCTATCACGCGTACGACGACCTGGTGCAGCTGTCCAACAACGACGACCAGAACCCCGCCGTGCTCGACTACATGGTTGGCGCCTACGAGCAGTGGATCGACGAAGGCAGCGACGCGTTCCGCATCGACACCATCAGCCACATGTCGACCGCCTTCTGGAAGCAGTTCAGCGACCGCATCCGCGCCAGGCACCCGGGCTTCTTCATGTACGGCGAGGCGTTCGACTACAGCCCGGACAACATCGGCAAATTCACCTGGCCTTCGAGCGGCTCCATCAGCGTGCTCGACTTCCCGCTGCGTGGCCGCATGAGCGACGTGTTCGAGCACCCGGACAGCGACTACGCGCAGATCCTCGACCGCCTCTATCTCACCAACGGCCCGTACCAGAATCCGTACGAACTGGTGACCTTCTACGACAATCACGACATGGCGCGGCTCAACGCCAGCGACAACGGCTTCATCGACGCAAACAACTTCCTGTTCACCACGCGTGGCATCCCGGCGATTTACTACGGCTCGGAAACCGGCTTCGAGCGCGGCAAGGCCGAACACGAGGGCAACCGCAACTACTTCGGCCAGGCGCGCATCGACGCGGCACCGAAGAGCCCGATTTATCAGCAACTCAAGCGCATCGCCACGCTGCGCGAAAGCACGCCCGCCCTGCAGCGCGGCCTCATGCTACCCATCCGCTTCGCCGGTCAGCAGGCCGCGTTCTACCGCGTCTACCAGCAGGGCGACGCCCACCAGATCGCCCTCGTGCTGCTCAACAAAGGCGACCAGCCGGCCACGTTCGAGGTGAGCGACAAGCTGCAACCCGGCCAGTGGAAGCCGGCGTTCGGGGGCAAGGCGATCACCGTGGCGGACCACGGCACGCTGAAGGCCAGCGTGGCCCCGCACGATGTGCAGGTGTATCTGCTCGATGCGCCGGCTACGCGCCAGGACCTGGTGGCCGAGCTGACACGCTTGATGGAAGAGCGCGGGCATCCCGCGCGCTGAACGAGCCGGCCGTTCTGCCGTGCGGGGGCGCTCCCGGGCGCCTCATCTGGACCCGGTTCTGCCAGCTCCAGGCGATGGGCCGGCCACGAGCGGTGCGCGAGGTCGCGCTACGCTTTGCCCACCCACATGACGGCAGCCCACCCATGCACGCTCGTTCCTGGATCAGACCGTTGTGCGTCGTGCCGCTCGTCACGGCGTTGTTGCTGTGCATACCCCTCGTGGCGATGCACTTTACGAACGAGGTGCGCTGGACGGCCGGGGATTTCGTGGTCGGCGCTGTGCTTCTGTTGTCCGCCGGCACGGCCATCGTCGTCGGCCGGCGCCTGACGACATCGGCGTGGAGCCGGCGGCTGGTGGTCGCGGGCGTGTTGCTGGTGCTCCTGCTCGTCTGGGCGCAGCTTGCGGTTGGCTTGTTCTCCTAAGGAGCCAGCAGGCAGACGCAAGCGACTCCTCCCTGAGCCCCCACCCATGAGCGAGCACTGCGCGCCGAGGGCTGTCGGCTGGACATCCGCGATGAGGGCATCGCCAGCGATACGCTCCCCGCATACCTGCTCCAGGGCCTGCGTCTGCTCCAAGCCTTGATCTGCCGTCGACCTGTCCGCAGGGATGATGCGTGCCCGATGCTTTTCGCGGAGACGGCACATGGAACGATTCACGGGAGGCTGCCTGTGCGGCGACGTCCGTCTGGAGGCCTCAGGCCGCCCCTATCGGGTCGGCCTCTGCCACTGCCTGGATTGCCGTAAGCACCACGGCGCGCTGTTCTTCGCGGCAGCGATCTTTCCGCACACGGCCGTGGCGATCCTGGGAGATCCACGGCACTACGGCGGACGCTTCTTCTGTCCCCGCTGTGGCTCGTCGGTCTTCGCCCGTTACGGCGATGAGATCGAGGTGCACCTGGGAGCACTGGATGCCCCGGACCAGCTGATGCCGACCTACGAGAACTGGACCGTCCGCCGCGAGAGCTGGCTGCCGCCGTTTCCGCTCACCCACCATTACCCGGGCAACCGCGAGGGCACCGGCCGCTCGGAAACCTAGCGCCATCGCTTGCAAAATGCGGGGCGGAATGGGGTGATCTTTCAGGCCACGCCCGCGGACGCATACTTACCTCAGCGCCATGAGGAACGTCACTCACTCGACGCCTCTGGCCGTAATCGTTCCGGCCAGATCGTTAGCCCCGGCTACCGTCCCACCTCGCGCAGGAACTGCTCGAAGCTCTGCAGGTTGGCCGCATAGCCAGCCGGGTCGCGCGATTTCACCAGGGTCGAGGCGCCGTGGACGCCCACCTTGGGCTGGTAGTGGGTGACGTTGTCGCCGTGCGCGTTGCGCAGCACTTCTGCCACGTTGGCAGCCTCGTCCGGGCCGGTGGTGATGTAGAACGGCCCGGTCACCTTCGCCGCGGCCGTCTTGATCAGGTTCTTGTCGTCGAAGTATTCGCCGGGCGAGAAGCTGGCGATGGCGGTAAGCCCCGGCGGATGGCGCGCGGCCAGCAGGATCACCAGCGCCGACGAATACGAGCTGCCTACCGCGACGATGGTGGGGTAGTGGCGGTCGCGCGCCCAGGCGAGCGCGGCGTCGAGATCCGGCGCAGCCTGCAGGTAGTCCGCAGACTTACCCAGCGCCGATACCGTCTGGTTGTGACCACCGAACAGCTCGCCGCCCGAGCGCTGGTCGATCGCCAGCGTGTCGTAACCGAGCTGGTTGAACCGGGCGATCAACGGGTCGTACTCGTGGCGGCTGGCGCTGGCCTGATGGAACAGCAGCAGCACCTTGTCGTTGTCGGCCCGGGCCTTACTCAGGGTGCCGTAGACGGTGACCTGGTCGGCCGTGTGCAAGGTGACGGGCTCGGCGGCCAGGGCGTTGTCGCCCAGCATGGCGAGCAACGCGAAAGCGGCGAAGCGAACGATGGATTGGCGCATGGATGAACTCCCTGGACGGCGGCGAAAGAGCGACGGCACGGCGGCCCTAACCCATAACCCCGTGGATGGGCGACGCCGAACTTACCACCTGCCGGGCGTCGGCCGATGCATTGGGCGATCGACCAAGCCATCCCTTCGCCGCAGTGGTTCCGGCGGTAACGTGCGCGGGTTGCAGCGCGCGTGGCCAGATCCCGCACATCGTCCGTGCGGCCGACGAAGGCGCCGCTCGCGCCGCGCCTTCGTCGCTTCAAGCGGCCACGTCCACCACCACCTTGCCCGCCGCCGCGCCGCTCTCGATCAGCCGATAAGCCTGCTCCGCCTCGGCGAGGCGGAAGCGGTGTGGATCCAGATGCGTTCGCAGCTGGCCCTGCCCGGCCAGTCGTGTCGCCTCGCGCAGGATCTCGCCATGGTGGGCGCGGCCCTGGCCGGTAAGCAGCGGGCGCAGGGTGAACACGCCGGAATAGGTGCCGGCGCGGAAGGACAGCGGCGCCAGCGCGTGCGTGCCCCAGCCGAGCGCGCTGACCACGTGGCCTTGATACGGGCGCGCGGCCTCGAACGAGGCGTCCAGCGTGGCGCCGCCCACCGTGTCGTAGATGACGTCGAAGCCTTCGCCGGCGGTGTGCTCCTGCACGTAGTCGGCGACCGGCGTGGTTGCGTAATCGATGGCGGTGGCGCCATAGCCTTCGATCAGCGCCTTCTGCGCGGCGCTGCCGGTAGCGAACACCTCGGCGCCGTGGGCGCGCGCCAGCTGCACGGCCAGATGGCCCACGCCGCCGGCGCCGCCGTGCACCAGCACGCGCTGGCCGGCATGCACGCGGGCGCGATCCACCAGCCCCTCGTATGCGGTGATGAAGCCCAGCGGCAGCGCCGCCGCCTCGCGCATGGAGAGGTGGGCCGGCTTGGGCGCCAGCAGCGCGGCATCGACCGCGGCGTACTCGGCCAGCGAGCCCTGCACCCCGCCGACGCCGCCGGTCATGCCGTAGACGGCGTCGCCGATGTGCCAGCCGCTCACGTCCGGTCCGAGCGCCACTACCGTGCCGGCCAGGTCGATGCCGAGCACGGCCGGCAGCGGATGTTTCGCGTGGGCGGCCTTGCCCGCGCGGATCTTGGTGTCCAAAGGATTGAGGCCGGCAGCGGCGACGCGCACCAGCACCTCGCCCGGGCCGGGCACCGGCACGGCGAGTTCCACGAGGCGCAGCGGGGTGTCGACCTGTTCGGCAATGGCGACTTGCATGGTGTTGGGAATCGGGTTCATGGCGAGGTCTCCATCAGGAAGGTGTAAGGCATGGTGGACCCGATCGATGTGCATGGAAATCGACATTTCCGTTTTCTATCCATGCAAAAATGCATGCATTGTGACCACCGGAGCCGGCGATGGATTGGAGCGACGTACGCATCTTTCTCGCCATCGCACGCGAGGGTTCGCTGGGCGCTGCGGCGCGTGCGGTCGGGCAGACCCAGCCGACCATGGGCCGGCGCCTGCGCGCGCTGGAGGCATCGGTAGGGCAGACGCTGTTCCAGCGCACCGCCGACGGCTTCGTGCTTACCGACGAGGGCATGGCGGTGATGGTCAGCGCCGAGCGCATGGAGGAGGAAGCACTCGCCTTCGAGCGCGCACTGGCCGGTCGCGAGAGCACCCTGAGCGGCCAGTTGCGACTGGCGGCCTCGGACTGGTTCGGCAGTTACGTGCTGACGCCGGTGCTGGCCGAGTTCGCCCGGCGGCATCCCGCGGTGACGGTGGAACTGCTCGCCGACGCGCGCCTGTACAGCCTGGCCCGTCGCGAGGCCGACCTCGCGTTTCGCATCAAAGCATTCGACGAGCCGGACGTGATCTCGCGCCGACTGCTGCGCATGCCCTACGCGCTCTACGCACACCGCGACCAGCCGCGGCCGCGCAAGGGTGGGCGCGGCGTGCGGCTGGTCACCATGAACGCCGCGTTCGGCGGTATGCCCGACGTCGCCTGGCTGAAGCAGCACCTGCCCGAGGCCAGTGTCGCCTTCACCAGCAACAGCCGCGACGCTCAGGCGCGCCTCTGTGCGCAAGGCGTCGGCGTGGCGGTGCTGCCGACCGCGCTGGGCGACGCGTTCGGCGAGCTGAAACGGATCGACCTCGGCGAGCCGCCGCCGTCACGCGACACCTGGCTCGGCTACCACAAGGACCTGAAACGGCTGAACCGACTGCGCAGCCTGCTGGAACTGCTGACCGCTCAATTCCCGGCCTGAGCGGCGTCATCCATCCGCTCCACCACGCCCACCACGAAATCCAGGAACGCGCGGCACTTCATCGGCAGGTGATGGCGCGAGGGATACAGCGCGTAGAGCGAGAACCGCTCGTCCGCCCACTCGGGCAGGATCTGCACCAGCTTCCCGCTACGCAAAAACGGCTCCACGCCCCATGCCATCACCTGGGCGATGCCGTGGCCGGCTAGGCACACGCTGTGCTGGGTGCCGACGTCGTTGACCGTGAGCTGGCCGCGCGTGGCGACGGTGGTGATGCGCCGGCCTCGATGGAACTCCCAGTCGAACGGCCGCCCGGTGAGCGGGTCGCGGTACTGGATGCAGACGTGGTCGCCGGTTTCCAGCTCCTTCGGTGTCGCCGGCGTGCCGTGCCGACGCAGGTAGGACGGCGCGGCGACGGTGAGGATGCGCGTCGCCAGCAGATGACGGGCGACCAGTGACGAGGCCACCGGCTCGTGGAAACGCACTGCCATGTCGAAGCCGTCCGCGACGATGTCGCCGAGGCGGTCGCGCGTGAGCAGCTCCAGCTGCAACTGCGGATGCGCGGCGAGGAAGGCACCCAGCTGCGGCCCGAGTATCAGCCGCGAGAAGTAGGGATCGACGCTGACGCGCAGGCGCCCGCGCACCGCCGCCGCGCCTTCGGCCACGTCGCCCGCCGCTTCCTCCAGCCCGGCCAGCAATGGCACGATCCGTTCGTAAAGCCGACGCCCCTCGTCGGTCAGCGAGACCGAACGCGTGGTGCGGTCGAACAGCCGCACCCCAAGCCGGCTTTCCAGCCGCGCCACCGCCCGGCTGACGCCGGACTGCGACATGTCCAGCGACTCGCCCGCAGCGGCGAAGCTGCCGCCGTCCACGATCGCGGTGAGCACGCTCATGCCGTTCAACATGCGCTCGTCGAAGCCCATGGCACATGCCTTTATGTCATTGATGAAATGACACTCATGTTATCGCGTAATGCGCAGGCGACGCCGAGAATGTGCCTCGTGCGGCGACCGCCGCGTATCGACGAGGAGACCCTAATGTATGCGATTACCGGAATCACCGGCCAAGTCGGCGGCGCCGTGGGACGTATCCTGCTCCAGGCGGGCTTGCCGGTGCGCGCCGTCGTGCGCGATGCCGCCAAGGGCCAGGCGTGGCAGGCCGCCGGCTGCGACGTGGCCATCGCGACCATGGATGACGCGATCGCGCTCACCACGGCCTTCCGCGGGGCGGAGGCGGTGTTCGTGCTGCTGCCGCCGGTGTTCGATCCGGCGCCGGGTTATCCCGAATCACGCGCGGTGGTCGACGCCGTCCACGCAGCCTTGCTCGCCACGCCCCCACAACGCGTGGTGGCGCTGTCGACCATCGGCGCCCAGGCGACCCAGCCGAACCTGCTCAACCAGCTAGGCCTGATGGAACGGGCGCTCGGCACGCTGGACCTGCCGGTCGCCTTCCTGCGTCCCGGCTGGTTCATGGAGAACAGCGCGTGGGACGTGGCGCCGGCGCGCGACCACGGCGAGTTGCCGAGCTTCCTGCAGCCCACCGACCGGGCCATCCCGATGGTCGCCACCGCCGACGTCGGCCGCGTCGCCGCCGAACTGCTGCAGGAACGCTGGGACGGTATGCGGGTGGTCGAACTGTCCGGCCCGGCGTCCGTCTCGCCTGACGACCTGGCCGCCGCCTTCAGGGCCGCCCTGGCTCACCCGGTGCACGCACAACCGATACCGCGCAGCGCATGGGAAGCGCGCTTCCGCGCCATGGGCATGCAGCATCCGCTCTCGCGCATGCAGATGCTCGACGGCTTCAACGAAGGCTGGATCGCCTTCGAAGGCACGCACGAGCAGCGCCGCGGCGCGGTGACCATCGACACCGTGGTGCGCGGGCTGGTCGCGCAGGCCAGCGCGGCCTGAGCCGAGGACCGTCGCTAGGAGATTCCCACCGAATGGGCGGATACGGATTTCCGCCCATCCATCGCGTCGGCCATGGGACCGAGATGTCCGATGGCCCGCCGTCATTGCCAGCGCCTGCCCAGCCGTAGATATCGCCGAGGGGGGCCCCAAAAACAGAAAAAAAAAAAAAAAAAAAAAAAAAAAAACAAAAAAACAATTAGGAAAATTTTTAAAAAAACACAACCCACAAAAATATAATTAT